>CAZFAJ010000066.1:0-15038 GCA_964517005.1 uncultured Balneolaceae bacterium
TTCTGCGATCTGCTTGTGTCTTTGTACTGTCTTTCAATCTGTTAAAGAACTTTTTAATTGTCACTATTTATATTTTTGTGACAGATTTAAAATATAAGAATTTTACTAACCCAAAGCCAAATTTAAATTCAATATATTTTCTTTTTTGTCAACATATTGAATTTATACTGAATGCTTTATGCTTTCAAAGCAACAATTTGAGACGACTAATCAATCGCTTCATTCAGTTACCGGGATGCATATATAAACAACTACTTCTTCTTCTCGCTATCCTCTTGATCTTCAGTCGAATCTGATTCTTCTGAAGTCTCCTCTTCTGTCGCCTTTGATTGAGTTGGTGTATTTTTTTCTTCCGGCTCCTTAACTTCTTCAGCTTCAGCCGTTACAGACTCTTCATTTTGATCTGCGGATTCTTTCTTCTCTTTTTTATCAGCTGCTGTGTCAGTTTGTGTAGTCTTTTTTGACTTTCCGGCTCTTCTTGTTCTTTTCCTTGTTTCTTTAACAGTTTCCGGTTTTACATCATTATAATCAACCAGCTCAATTACAGCTATTTCAGCACTATCGCCGGATCTGTGTCCAAGCTTTAAAACCCTTGTATAGCCACCCGGACGATCCAGTGCTTCCGGACCAACTTCATTAAATAAAATGCTGACCGCTTCTTTATTCTGCAATTTCGAAAACACCTGTCTCCGGTTATGAGACGTATCATTCTTGGCCTTCGTTATCAGCGGTTCTATGAATGAGCGCATAGCCTTTGCTTTTGTCAACGTAGTTTGAATTCTTTTCTCTTTAAGCAAAGCAACAGATAAAGCCTGAAAAGTAGCTTTTCTGTGAGATGCATTCCGCCCTAATGTATTACCTTTTTTTAAATGTCTCATTTTATAAATTTCTGCTACTTGTTATCAATGTATTTTGAAACATCCATTCCGAACTCAAGATTCTTTTCTTCAATTACTTCCTGAAGTTCAGTGAGGGATTTTTTACCGAAGTTTCTGAATTTAAGTAAATCCTGCTCATCGCGTGAAACAAGTTCGGCAATTGTGTTAATATTTGCTGACTTCAGGCAATTGTATGCTCTCACACTTAGATTCAAATCTTCGATACTGGTTTTAAGAAGATTTGCAATTCGCTGCTTTTCAGCATCAATCTCTTCTTCTTCCTGAGCAAATGGTTCTTCAATTTTTTCTGTAATGAATTTCTCAATGTGTTCTTTCAGAATTTTACCGGCTATTGTCAACGCTTCTTTCGCATTAATTGAGCCATCAGTATTCACATTTAAAGTCAGTTTTTCGTAATCAGTTCGCTGGCCGACCCGAACATTATCAACTTCAAACTGCACCTGCTTGATCGGAGTAAAGATCGCGTCAATCGGCATCAGGTTTATGTCATCTTCAAAATCATCCGCCATTTCTTCAGCAGGAACATACCCTCGTCCCCTGCCAATCCTCAATTCCATTTCAATTTGAGCGTCTTCAGAAAGTGTTGCTATTACATGATCAGTATTCAGGATTTCATAATCAGCTGTGGCTTCATTAATATCCTCGGCGGTAAGTTTTCCTATCCCTTTTTTCGATACATGAATCACACCACCGCTTTGTTCAACCTGCTTAAATCTGACTTGTTTCAGATTCAATATTATTTCATAAACATCTTCCTTCACTCCTTCGATACTCGAATATTCATGGTCAACGCCATTAATTTTTACTGCTGTAATGGCTATCCCTGGCAGGGAAGATAGCAGAACTCTTCTGAAAGAGTTTCCAATGGTTACGCCAAAACCTCTTTCAAGGGGTTGCAATACAAAGATTCCAAAATTATCTGTTGATTCTGAAACTTCCAAACTTTCCGGCATTTGTAGACTGTAGCTATTCATAGCTTATTTATTTAAAATTTTAAATATTATTTAGAGTAAAGTTCAATAATCAACTGGACATTGATGTTTTCAGGAACTTCTTCAAAATCAGGAGCCTGTAAAAATTTTCCTGTTCTGCTTTTTTTATCAATTTCCAGCCAGCTGTATTTATTCCTGGAAGATGAACCCAATGAATCTTCAACGACTTCCAGATTTCTTGATTTAGGTCTTACGGTAATCACATCCCCGGGCTGAACTTCAAAAGATGGTATATTTACAATTGTCCCATTTACAACAATGTGTCTGTGATTTACAAGTTGCCTTGCCTGTCTTCGTGTTCTTGCTATACTAAGCCTGTAGACAACATTATCAAGCCTCGATTCCAGCAACTGTAGAAAATTGGTGCCTGTAACACCTTCTTTGGAATTTGCTTTTTCATAAAGATTTCTGAATTGTTTCTCCAGAAGTCCATATGTGTATTTGGCTTTCTGTTTTTCTTCAAGCTGAATAGCATATTCTGATTTTCTCGAGAAACGACTTCTTCCATGCTCTCCAGGACCGTATGGTTTTCTTTCCAGTGCTTTACTGGGTCCAAAGATTGGTTCTCTGAATCTTCTTGCTTTCTTTTGTTTCGGACCTCTGTATCTTGCCATATTTTTTTATTAACTATATTAAATCGTTAAACTCTTCTGCGTTTTGGGGGTCTGCATCCGTTATGCGGTATCGGTGTTCTGTCTTTAATTGACGTCACTTCCAGACCACTTGTAGCCAGTGCACGTATTGCCGCTTCTCTTCCTGAGCCAGGTCCTTTTACAAAAACTTCTACTCGTCGAAGCCCCATTTCATTTGCAGCTTTTGCCGCAGTTTCTGCACTCAGCTGGGCTGCATATGGAGTATTTTTTCGGGATCCGCGAAAACCTTCCTTTCCTGCGGATGACCAAGAGAGTACATTTCCGTCTGCATCAGTAACCGTCACTAAAACATTATTAAAAGTGGCTTTAATAAAAGCCATTCCATTTGGGTCAGAGACTGTTTTTTTACGTTTCTTTTTAGCGCCCTTTGCGGCTGATGGTCTTTGTGGTTTCTTTGCCATATTACTTGTTTATCAAATTTATTTTTTAACTACAGTCTTCTTGCCTGCCACTGTTCTGCGTTTACCTTTTCTTGTTCTCGCATTTGTCTGGGTTCTCTGACCTCTCACTGGCAATCCCTTTCTGTGCCGTACTCCGCGATAACTGCCGGTTTCAATCAATCTGCGGATATTGCCATTTACCTCAGTGCGAAGTGCACCTTCAACTTTATACTCCTTGTCAATAATTTGACGAAGGTTACTGACCTGATCTTCCGACCAATTTTCCACATCAGTGTTGTAATCGATTCCGGCTTTATCTAATATTTCCTGAGCTGTGGTCTTTCCAATACCATAAATATAGGTAAGGGCAATTTCACCTCTTTTTTGTTTTGGTAAATCAATACCTGCAATTCGTGCCATAGTGGGATTATTCTATATTATTAACCTTGTCGCTGTTTATGACGAGGATTCTTCTTATTAATGACGTATACTCTGCCTTTACGACGAACAATTTTATCGTCTGAACTTCGCTTTTTTACGGATGATCTTGTTTTCATAGTACAACCTCTAATTTATTTATATCTGTAAGTAATCCTTCCTTTGGTTAAATCATAAGGAGACATCTCAACCTGAACACGATCGCCAGGTAAAATTTTTATATAGTACATTCTCATTTTTCCTGAAACATGAGCTAAAATCTCGTGGCCATTATCAAGTTCTACACGAAACTGTGCATTTGGCAATGCCTCTATAATCTCACCATCTTGTTTAATAGGCTCCTGTTTAGCCATAACTAATATCTATAATCTGATTTTTTGTTATCTCGGTAATATAATCAAAAGTACTTAGAATTTCAGCTTCACCTTCTCTTATAACAATATCATGTTCAAAGTGAGCTGATTTCAATCCGTCAGAGGTCACTATCGTCCATTTATCCGGCATTGTTTTCACTTTCATATTGCCCTCTGTAACCATTGGTTCAACAGCCAGAGTCATGCCGGAGCGTAATCGCTCGCCCTTGCCGGGTTTGCCAAAGTTTGGAACGGAGGGATCTTCATGCATGCTTTTACCAATACCATGTCCAACCAAATCGCGTACAACTCCAAATTTTCTTTGCTCACAATATGACTGAATCGCATATCCGATATCACCGATTCTGTTTCCATGAACGGCCTGTTCAATTCCGATATAGAGCGATTTGAGTGTGGTTTTAACCAGATTGACGGTCCGCTCATCACACTCACCAACCATAAATGTATAAGCGTGATCACCAAAATATCCGTCTTTTTCAACACCGCAATCAACTGAAACAATATCGCCTTCTTTCAGTTTACGATTTCCCGGTATTCCGTGAACTACTTCTTCATTAACAGAAATACATAACGTAGCAGGAAATGGATTATTTTTACTGCCATACCCTTTAAAAGCAGGCTTTGCATCCATTTTGTTAATAAAATCTTCAGCTATCCTGTCAAGAAAACCGGTTTCCACACCAGGTTCAATATACTTTGCGACTTCAGCAAGTGTCCGGGACACAATACGGGCTGCTTTCCGCATTTTATCAATTTCCTGTTCGCTTTTCAGATAAATCATCTACGCTCTCCGACGTCCTTTAATTTTACCTGATTTCATAAATCCATCGTAGTGCCGCATCATAAGATGACTCTCGATCTGCTGCAATGTATCAAGAGCTACACCCACTATAATCAAAAGACTTGTACCTCCGTAAAAAAGTGCAAATCCGGGTGTTACACCCATTCGGGCTATTATTGCCGGCATGATGGCAACAAAAGATAAAAAGATTGATCCCGGCAGCGTTATTTTCGTCAATATGTTATCAATAAATTCGACGGTCTGTTTACCGGGACGAACTCCCGGGATAAACCCTCCCTGACGTTTCATTGTATCCGCCATCTCTTTTGGATTAATTGCAATAGCGGTATAGAAAAATGTAAAGAAGATACAGATAAAGAAGAAAATAATAGAGTAAGTGATGCCTGTAAAATCTGCAGACCAGGCGGTCAAAAACTGTACTGTTTCATTTTCCGGAAAAAAGGTCCCAACCGTACTTGGAATAAACATAATAGACTGTGCAAAAATAATCGGCATTACTCCGGCCGCATTAACTCTCAGTGGCAGATACTGTGTTGTTCCGCCATAAACTTTACGACCTACGACACGCTTTGCATATTGAACAGGAATTTTTCTGGTTCCCTGTGTCAATAGTACGCAAGAAGCAATCACTAAAATTAAACCAGCAAGCTCGATAATAATGATAATTGCATTTGCTGTTGTCGTTACTTCATTCATGAAGTTGGTTGGCAATGCAGCAATAATACCAATCATAATCAGAAGAGAAATACCGTTTCCGATTCCTCTGTCTGTTATTCGTTCGCCCAGCCACATCACAAAAGTAGTACCCGCTGTTAATACGATAACAGAAGTAAAAATAAAGGCAGTATTGCTCACAACAATAGCGTTCGGTGAAGTGGCCATCAAATTGATGGCGAAGCCTATCGACTGAACAGCTGTAATTCCGACTGTACCATATCGGGTAATCCTGTTGATTTTTCTTCTTCCTTCTTCTCCTTCACGCTGCAGTTTCTGAAAATATGGAACTGCCGCTCCCATTAACTGGATAATAATGGCAGCAGTGATATAAGGCATTATACCTAACGCAAATACACCTGCCCTGGTAAATGCACCCCCCACAAAAAGGTCAAACAAACCGAGAAGACTTGAAGCGTCACCAGCCTGCTGAGTTAATTGCGCTGCATCAACTCCCGGCATTGTCACATAACTGCCAATTCTGTAAACCATTAGAACACCAACTACATAGAGTATCCGGTCTCTGAGGTCTTCGATCTTAAATATGTTTCGAAAGTTTTCTATTAAGCTCATGTAATTTTATTCAGCTATGTACAAATTTAAGATACGATTGTAACTGTGCCGCCAGCTTTTTCAATTTTTTCTTTTGCTATATTGCTACAGTTGTGAACTTCGATATCAATTTTCTTATCGATATCTCCGCTTCCCAATAGTTTTACCAATTGATTTTTCTTAACGAGGTTAGAATCAATCAGGTCCTGGACAGTAATCTTTTCGCCAAGTTTCCCCATTTCAATAACGGCGTCCAATTTCCCGAGGTTCAATGGCTGATACTCGGTTCGGAAACGATTTTTAAATCCAAATTTTGGGATTCTTCTTTGTAGAGGCATTTGTCCGCCCTCAAACCAGGGCCTTCTTTTCGCACCGCTTCGCGAATTCTGGCCATTATGACCGCGCCCGGACTGTTCACCCGTTCCGGAACCCTGTCCGCGGCCAACACGTTTTCGGTTTTTTTTGTTGTTATCGGGAGCTTTAAGAGTGTGCAATTTCATAATCTAATTCTGCTATGCCTTTATAATTATTAACCTTCAAATACTTTCTTTACGCTAATTCCCCGTCTTTGAGCAACTTCTACCGGATCCGATAGTTCTTTCAGAGCTGCATAAGCTGCTTTTACCATATTGTGCGGATTAGCGGATCCCAAAGATTTTGACAAAATATTGTGAATTCCTGCAACATCAAGAAGCGCTTTAACAGCGCCTCCGGCAATTACACCCGTACCCTGTGAAGCAGGGCGCAAAAGAACCTTACCGGCACCTTCTTTCCCTACGACCGGATGGTGAATACTTCCGGATTTGGTAATTGGAATTTTTATCAGATTTTTCTTTGCATTATCAAATCCTTTTTGAATAGCATCAGCTACTTCATTCGCTTTACCCAGTCCGTGTCCGGCAATACCTTCACCATTACCTACTACAACAATGGCATTAAAACTGAATCTACGTCCGCCTTTTACAACTTTCGATACCCTGTTAATATGAACCAGTTTCTCTTCCAGGTTTAAATTGGACGCTGGTATATTGTGTTTTCTTCTGATTTTTGGCATAATTGAAAATAATTTATAGGTCTAATCCACTTTCTCGTGCACCATCAGCAGCTGCTTTAACAACACCATGATATTTGTAGCCGCTTCGGTCAAATACAACTCGCTTTATTCCTTTATCCATTGCAGACTTGCCAAGTTGCTCTCCGATGATTTTGGCACACTCAATTGCTGGCTTGTCTTTCAGATCTTTTTCAAGCGCTTTTGACTTTGTTGAAGCAGAAGCAAGTGTTACACCTTCAATATCGTTGATCAACTGAAGATAAATATTTTTATTGCTTTTAAATATCGCTAATCTCGGACGCTCGGCTGTGCCTTTAATCGTAGACCGAATTCGTCTTTTGATTTTATTTCTTCGTTCGGTTTTAAATTTGTTCTTTTCCATTATAAAAATAGATTTAAAAATTACTTAGCTGCTGATTTACCTGCTTTTCTGCGAATCTGTTCATCCAGATAACGTACTCCTTTTCCCTTGTAAGGTTCAGGCTTTCTGAAGGATCTGATTTTTGCAGCTACCTGGCCAACCATTTCTTTATTGATACCTGAAATTTTAATAATAGGATTTTTCCGGGTTTTTGTATCCACCTCTACCGTGATACCTTCGGGAGGCACAAAATAGATCGGGTGTGAATATCCCAGGTTTAATTCCAGTACACTTCCATCGTACATTGCCCTGTAACCAACACCAATTATCTCAAGTTGCTTTTCATAACCATCACTAACACCCTGAACCAGATTATTGATAAGAACCCTGTATAGGCCGTGAAGTGATCGGTTCTGTTTCGTATCCGTTTTTCTCGTTACAATAACTTCACTATCCTTTTTTTCAACAGAGATATCAGGATGAATCTGTAAAGTACCGGTTCCTTTTTCGCCTTTTGCGGTGATCATATTATCACCACTAATGCTAAACTCAACTTTATCAGAAATGGATATCGGTAATCTTCCTATTCTTGACATAATTTTAAAATTCTTGCATTAATAAATTGAACAGAGTATTTCTCCGCCGATATTAAGTTTTTTAGCTTCTTTATCTGTAACCACTCCACTCGATGTTGACAGAATAACAACACCCAAACCATTCATGGACCGCGGGATCTCATCTGAATTACAATATTTTCTTAATCCCGGTTTTGAAACACGCTGGATTTTTTTGATAACCGGATGTCCATAGGAATCATATTTCAAAAATAACCGGAGCACTCCCTGTTTTCCATCAGAAATATTTATGTATTTATTTACATATCCCTTATCGACTAAAATTTTCGTAATTGCCCTTTTCACTTTAGAAGCAGGTATATCTACCCGTCTGTGACCGGCCTGTTGTGCGTTTCTTATTCTGCTTAAATAATCAGCTATTGGATCTGTATTCATCTTCTTTTATATATATTTTTTACCAACTTGCTTTACGTACTCCCGGTATTTTACCGTCGAGTGCCAATTCACGAAATTTAATTCGTGAGATACCATATTTACTTATATAGCCGCGTGAACGTCCGGTTAAACTGCATCTGTTCCGAACCCGTGTTGGACTTGCATCCCTGGGTAGTTTTTGCAGTGCTTCATAATCGCCGGCTTCTTTTAATTGCCGTCGTTTTTCAGCATATTTTTCAACTGTTCTCTTTCTTTTCTCATTTCGAGCTATCCAGGACTTCTTAGCCATAATCTATCTTTTCTTTTTATTAAAAATCATTTTTTAAAGGGCATTCCAAACAACTTCAGTAGAGTATATGCCTCTTCATCTGTTTCGGCATTCGTAACAAATGTGATATCCATGCCGTGCAGTTTACTCACTTTATCGACATCAATTTCCGGAAAAATAGTGTGTTCTTTAATACCAAGAGTGTAATTTCCGCGTCCATCAAAGCTTTTATCAGGAACACCCTGAAAGTCACGTGTTCTTGGAAGCGCCAGATTTATCAGGCGATCAATAAATTCATACATTACTTTTTTCCTTAGAGTAACTTTACAACCAATTGGCATCCCTTCTCTTAATTTAAAATTTGAAATGGATTTCTTTGCCTTGGTTTTAACCGGCTGTTGACCTGTAATCGCTGCTACATTATTGACAACTGTATCCAGGACTTTCCCATCATTAATAGCTTCACCCACGCCAACATTAATTATAATCTTCTGCAATCGCGGTATTGCCATTGGATTTTCATATTCAAACTTTTTTTTCAGTTTAGGTCTGATCTCCTTTTTGTAAATACTGTATAGTCTTGCTTCTGCCATGATTTTAAATCAATTACTTATCTATGATTTCGCCACTTGTTTTTGCATACCGGGCCCACCGCCCGCCACCTTCTTCTTCAATTCTTTTTCTTCCTATTCTTGTCGGTTCATCAGAAGTGGGATCAATCACCATTACATTTGACACATGTACTGGCGCTTCTCTTTTTAACCTGCCGCCCTGAGGATTATCCTGGGTCGGTTTTTCATGATGTGTCCGGATATTGATTCCCTCCACCAGAACACGTTCCCGTTTCGGATAAACGGCCAAAACCCGGCCTCTTTCTCCTTTATCATTGCCGGCTATAACGAGGACGTTATCTCCTTTTTTTACGTGTAATTTTTTTTGTTTATTAAATTTACGTGGCATAATGGTATATGTTTAAAGTACTTCCGGTGCCAGTGAAACAATTCTCATGAAATTTCTTTCCCGTAATTCACGGGCCACAGGACCAAAGATCCGGGTTCCAACTGGTTCTTTTTCTTTATTAATAATTACAGCGGCATTTTCGTCAAATCTGATATAACTGCCGTCTCTGCGTTTTAATTCTTTCTTTGTACGAACTACAACGGCAAGTACTACTTCCCCTTTTTTTACATTTCCTCCGGGAATTGCTGTTTTTACAGAGCAGGAAATCAGATCGCCGATCCTTGCATATCTTCGCTTTGAGTCTCCAAGAACTTTAATACACATAACCTTCTTGGCACCGCTGTTATCAGCAACATTTAGTATTGATTGAGTCTGAATCATTCTGTATACCTGAAAAGTTCTTTATTTAGCACGTTCGAGTATTTCTACCAAACGCCATGATTTTCGTTTTGATAAAGGCCTTGTAGACATAATTAATACCGTATCACCGATATTTGCACTGTTACCCTCATCATGAGCCATATATTTCGTTGTCTTGGTAATGAACTTTCCATATATGGGATGTTTGATCTGTCGTTCAACAGCAACAGTAATACTTTTACTCATCCGGTCACTAACTACACGTCCGGTTCTTGTTCTTCGTTGTGTTCTTTCTGTCTGTGCCATATTTATTGTTTACTCAGCACTCTTTTTTTCATTAATAATCGTTTTTAAACGGGCTACTTCCCGTCGGGCTAATTTAACTCTGGCAGGATTTTCCAATTGTCCGGCAATCGCTTTATTAAATCTTAAATCTACCAGTATCTCTTTTTCATCCTCGAGACGTGCTTCCAATTCTGCAATTGTAAGATCCCTAAGTTCGTGTGCTTTCATCTTTTACCTCTTTAAATTATCCGCCGAAATCACGACGAACAATAAATTTTGTTTTTATTGGAAGTTTATTTGAAGCTCTGCGCAGCGCTTCACGTGCCTGATCCTCAGTAACACCTGCAATTTCAAACAGAATCCTTCCGGGTTTTACAACTGCAATAAAGTGATCAAGTGTACCCTTACCCTTTCCCATTCTTGTTTCCGCCGGCTTTTTAGTCATGGGCCTGTCCGGAAAAATACGAATGAATGTTTGTCCGTCACGCTGTAATGTCCTGGCTATTGTAACCCTGCAGGCTTCAATTTGACGCGAAGTAATAAACTTAGGTTCGAGTGCCTTCAGACCAAAACTGCCAAAAGCCAATGTATGTCCACGCTGGGCATTGCCTTTTAGTTTATCACGATGGACTCGGCGTCTGTTAATTCTTTTCGGTTCAAGCATAATGTAACTTCCTCAATTATTTTCTGCTGCGTCTGCGGGATCGGCGGGATTTACTGTCACGACCACCGCTGCGCTTTCGTTTGGGTTCACTTTCCTGTTTGGTTTTAGCAGAAGGTGTTAAGTCAACATCTCCAATAATTTCTCCTTTAAAAATCCATACAGTGACACCAATTGATCCATAAATGGTGTTTGCTGTGATATTTGAATAATCAATATCAGCCCGAATGGTGTGCAGTGGAATTCTGCCTTCTTTATAATGTTCGGTTCGTGCCATTTCAGCACCGCCCAATCTACCTGCACACTTAATTTTTATTCCCTTAGCACCCATTCTCATAGCAGATGAAATAGCTGTTTTCATAGCTCTTCTGAATGAGACTCTTGCTTCAAGCTGCTGTGCAATGTTTTGCGCTACAAGACTCGCATCAAGTTCAGGCCGTTTTATCTCACTAACATTAATCTGTACTTCTTTATTGGTAATCTTTTTTAATTCTTCTCTGAGAAGTTCAATTTGCTCACCGCCCTTTCCAATAATAACGCCCGGTCTGGATGTTTTCAAAGTAAGGAGAATACGTTTGGGTGTTCTTTCAATAATTGTTGACGAAAGACCGCCATTTCGTAATCGGGTTGTCAGGTATTCTCGTAATTTTGTGTCTTCGTACAGTATTTCAGGTTCACTGTCTTCGGAGTACCAGTTGGAATCCCAACCGCGAATAATACCAAGTCTAAAACCTGTTGGATTTGTTTTTTGTCCCAAAGCTATTCCTTTTATTCAGTTACAATTTCTTCTTCTTGTTTAGCAACAACTACAGTTATATGACAACTACGTTTGTTGATTCTGTGTGCTCTTCCCATTGCTGCCGGCTGAATTCTTTTCAGAGTTACACCTTCATCAGCCTGTATGGTTTTGATATAAATCATATCATTATCAAGGCGCTCTTCGTCGAATTTGTCCCGAATATTTGCAGCCGCAGATTTTATAACTTTCGATACATCAGCTGCAGCAGCATTCTTAATAAAATCAAGTTTTCTTAGAGCTTTATCGACTCGCATACCCCTCACAGAGTTCACAACGAGTCTTACCTTCCTGGCTGAGCGTCGCAGGTGTTTTTGTATCGCTTTTGCTTCCAAATTTTGAGTTTCCATCAGTTATCTACTATCCGATTTATTTTGCTTTTTTAAGGGGATGACCGCGAAATGTCCTGGTCGGTGAAAATTCACCAAGCTTATGTCCAACCATATTTTCCGTGATGTAGACCGGTATAAACTGCTTTCCGTTGTGTACAGCAAGAGTCAAGCCAACAAAATCCGGCGTAATCATCGAACTTCTGGACCATGTTTTGATTACTTTCTTTTTACCGCTGCTATTCATCTCATCGATTTTTCGCTGCAGCTTATAGTGTACGTAAAAACCTTTTTTTAATGATCTTGGCATCTCACTTAAACCTTTTTAGCTTTTCTTCGGCGAACTATAAATTTCGACGAAAGTTTTTTCCTGTTTCTTGTTTTCTTCCCTTTGGAAGACTGTCCCCACGGAGATCTAGGATGCCCGCCGGAAGCTTTACCTTCACCACCGCCCATCGGGTGATCCACAGGGTTTTTAGCAACACCTCGTGTACTCGGACGAATTCCAAGCCATCGGCTTCTCCCTGCTTTGCCTTTGTTGGTATTAAAATGATCCGGATTACTTGTAGTTCCGATGGTTGCAATACAGTTGCCAAGAATCATCCTGACTTCACCGGAAGGGAGTTTAACAGTAACATATTTATCTTTTTTCGCAACCAGCTGGGCTGATGTGCCGGCACTTCTGCAAAGTTGACCTCCTTTTCCCGGATTCATCTCAATATTGTGAATCACGGTACCCAGCGGCATTTTGTTCATAGGCATTGCATTTCCGTTATCAGGTGCAACACTTTCACCACTGATGATGGTATCGCCTACAGCCAGTTTATTGGGAGCAAGTATATATCGCTTCTCACCGTCTGCGTAAGCAATTAATGCAATCCTTGCTGTTCTGTTGGGATCGTATTCAATTGTCTGGATCTTTGCAGGTATATCGTGCTTATTTCTCTTGAAATCAATAGATCGCAGTTTACGTTTATGGCCACCGCCCCTGTGGCGCGATGTCATTCGTCCAACCCGGTTCCTGCCTCCCGACTGACTTTTTCCTTTCGTCAGCCTTTTCAGGGGCTTATTCACTGTAATTTCATCAAACACGGGGGCAATTCTATGTCTCTGCCCGGGGGTGGTAGGTTTTAATTGTTTTGTCGGCATTGAATTAATCTCTTTTAAATTTCGCTGAAGAAGTCTATTTCACCTTCTTTGAGAGTTATAATTGCTTTTTTCCATACGGAACTTCTGCCACTGATAAAGCCGCCTTTTGTATACCGGCCTTTTGGTTTTGAAGGCACAACAATCGTATTCACTCGTTTCACCTTAACTTCAGGATACTTCTCTTCAATAGCTTTCCGTATTTCAGGCTTTGTTGCAGTCTTTTTGACTTTAAAAGCATACTGCTGATGCTCATCTTGTAATCTTGTCAGTTTTTCAGTAATTAAGGGTCTTATTAGAACACTCATGCTACACTTTCCTCAATTTTTGGATTTACACTCTTCTCAAGAGCTGCGATAGCACTATTTTGAATAAGGATAAAATCTGAATTCAATATTTGATAAGAGGTTGGATTACCTGCTTCAATCACTTCAACGCCCGGCAAATTTCTGGCTGATTTATATACGTTGTTGTCATTTTCAGGAATCAGTATCAAAACCTTTTTTCCTGTCAGTTCAAATGCGTTCAGCAAATCAATAACCTGTTTCGTCTTAGGCTCATCAAAAGTGAAATCTTCTGTAACTTTTAAAGCATTCTCAGAAACTTTAAGAGACAAAGCAGATTTCCTTGCCAGCCTCTTGGCTTGTTTATTCAGACGAACGCTATACTGCCTTGGTTTAGGCCCAAAAACTGTTCCTCCTCCTTTTAAAAGCGGGGATCGAATGGATCCTCTTCGGGCCATACCTGTACCTTTTTGACGGTAAGCTTTTCGACCTCCGCCACGAACCTCTGCCCTCTCTTTTGTACTGGCTGTACCCTGCCTTCTGGAAGCCATAACTCTTCTGACATCCTCGTAGAGAACAGTTTCATTTGGCTCAATATCAAAAACCTGATCATTCAGCTCAGCCTCTTTGCCACTGTCACTACCATCGATATTAAATATGTTTAATTTCATTGAGCTCTAATTATTGTGAATGATTATAAATTTCAAGATATCCACCTTTCGGGCCCGGTACAGAACCTGTAATCAAGACTGTATTCGATTCATTAAATATTTTTGCAATCGTCAGATTCTTGATCTTAACTCTGGAATTGCCAGATCTGCCGGGCATTTTCATTCCTTTGAATACACGTGAAGGATCAGAGGCTTGTCCCACAGAACCACCTGCTCTTTCCTGGTCACCCTGGCCGTGAGTTTTATCGCCCACACCACCAAAATTGTGACGTTTCATAACACCGGTAAAACCTCTTCCTTTCGATATGCCGGATACATCTACCCTGTCACCTACTTCAAATACATCTTCAATGTTTAGTTCATCACCAACATCTAAACCTTCCGGTATATAATCTCTGAATTCAGTAACCACTTTTTTTGCATCAGCGCCGGCTTTTTCAAAATGACCTCTCAGAGCTTTGGAAACCCTGTTTGGTTTTTTATCAAAAGCAGCCAGCTGAACAGATCGGTAGCCGTCAGTTTCTTCTGTTTTTATTTGGGTAATTAAACAAGGTTCTACCTCTATAACTGTTGCAGGTATGCTTCTTCCAAGCTCATCAAAGATACTTGTCATTCCCAATTTTTTTCCAATTAAACCACTCATGGTATCCTTACAACTATTTTAACACTTTAAACTTTAATTTCAACATCAACGCCGGATGGTAACTCTAATTTCATCAGGGCATCAACGGTTTGTGAACCTGTTGACAAAATATCAATCAGGCGTTTGTGTGAACGGTATTCAAACTGTTCACGCGATTTTTTGTCAACAAAGACCGACCGGTTGACCGTAATAATATTTTTCTTTGTAGGCAAAGGAATGGGTCCTGATACAACTGCCCCGGTTGATTTAACCGTTTGAATTATTTTTTCAGCCGATTTGTCGATCAGATTGTGATCGTACGATTTTAATTTTATTCTGATTTTCTGTTGTGTTGCCACTTAAATAAACCTTTTAATCAAGAATTTTAGTTACCACACCGGCACCTACCGTGCGTCCGCCTTCACGT
>CAZFAJ010000067.1:0-14595 GCA_964517005.1 uncultured Balneolaceae bacterium
TCATGACTTGCCTTTCGTTATTCAAATCCCAATTCATCAATAAGTAAATTTTGTAATAATTCGGGAATATTATTATTTGAATCTATAGTTTGAAGATCCATTCCAAAAAAGATAAAACTGTTTTCAGGATTCAGAATGGCTACATATTCATCACCTTCAAAATCTCTGGTGCTGCCTAATACTGTGCGCACTCTGAAATCCGTTTCATAAAGCGGGGTAGCCCCCCCAATAGGTATAAGAGGCGATACATTTATTATCCGTTGGTTCGTTAGCAGAACTGGCCGTATCTGCTGAGATATAACATCTGTATCCTGAAGAATCTGAAATCCTGTGCCAATAGGCGGTAGTTCTCCCAATGCAGCAACCGGTATAAAGCTGAAAATAGGATCTTCATCAGATATCAGTTTCATCGGTATTGTGGTAAATAGTTTTCCGCCATTGAGGAAAAAATCTGAAAGAATATCCTGGGCAAATGTGATGTTTCTATCGATATCATTCGAAATCCAGTATATGTAATTCCACTCAGCAAGGGTTTTGCGAAGCGTCGGATTAATGACATTTGGGAAAGCCTCGGATAACCTCACTTTACGCCCTCCGCCTGCCTCGCCATCCGTTATATTCCATATATCGAATGTCAGACCTATTTCCTGAAGTGCATCGGAATGAAATGCCAAAGAATTTTGGGTATCGAGGCCACCAACATCATTCAAAATGAGTATATCAGAATTTTTTTGTTTAATGAACCAGGATTGAGATACGATTTCGCTGTTCGCAAAAGCCCTGTCAGTGACTCTGACGAAAAATTCATTTATTTCATCAATACGCAGATTTTCAGCGGTCAGATCTGTAATTCTGAATCCTCTTCCCAGAAAAATATCTCCATTAACAGAGACGCTTCCGTTGTCATTCACTACAACCGTGATAAACAAACCATCCTCTTCTTCTTCCGGAAGCGGAATTTCGATCCAGCTCTCATCTGTGGTATCATTAAATGCGATCTCAGTCTTCAGAATATTTTGAAATCCATCCGGATCACTAATCGTCCAGCCAAAGCTGGCTATGTTAAATGTGCTGTCAGGTGGTAATTCAAGAGGGTTGAGATTTACCACAGGTGGCGTGTTTTTTACCGGAAAAACCACAGATGCCGGATTGGGATCACGTGCATCATCATTATCAACGGCACGAACTGAAAAAAGCACATCATCAAATTCCCGGCCGGGAGTAATAGGTAAAATAAATGTACTGTCACTACTGTTTGTAAATGTCCATTCTTCGGCAGGATCTCCGACTGCCACCTCAAAACCGGTTATAAAACCATCCGGATCATTTCCCCACCATGAAATATTGATTTGACTTGATAGTCGATTTTCATCTTCAAGATTAATCTCGTCAACCGTGAGAAATGTTTCAGGTGGCTGATTTTCATTAAAATCTCCGTCAAGGCCGGCATCACAACCGGTGTAGAGGAGAATAGCTGCTCCAACCATTACTAACAGCCATCTGTATCTGTATCGCATAGAATTCTTTTTACAATTACAAAAGTTAGATAAAAAAGGAGACAGACGTTTCACCCTCTGTTCCAAAAATTTTTATTAATTGCCCCGGCTGTTGATCAGCCGGGGCATTCTCAACCTGACATGAGAGATATTTTTATTTAATCAGCATCATTTTTTGAGTCAATACTGCATTTGCAGATTCAAGACGATAAAAATACATGCCACTTGACAGGTTCGATGCATCAAAAGTTACATCAAAATTTCCTGCCTGATGTTCTCTGTTTACGAGTGTTGACACCCGCTGACCCAGAACATTATATACATCGATCCGCACGTTGGAAGCTTCAGGAACGGCATACCGTATAACAGTGCTGGGGTTGAACGGATTCGGATAGTTCTGTTTGAGCTCAAACGTCCTCGGAACTCCTGATAATCCTTCTCCATCATCGATAGACGTGGCTTCATTGCGTTCGAGGGTTATTCCGAAAAATAACGTTTCAAACTCGTCTGTATCAAAGTCAAAACCGCTTGCAACCGCAAGAGTATCCGTGCCATCACTCACCCGCACATTCCAAAGTAGGTCAATGGTTTCACCTACACTCAGACCATTTGACTCAAGCAGGCCGTCAACAACATCAAACGGAAGTGTAACCATTGGATCACTTCCTTCATTGTCGGAAGTAACTGCGATTACCTCAGTTGAATCGGGTGTATACAGCACCCACTCATAAGTTACAGCATCCCCGTCATAATCTGCCGGGTCTAATGCCTGCCAGGTTACACCGATATCACCGGTTACTGCAACAAATGCTTCATCTTCCGGTGTAAGTAAGTTGAATTCGGGACGCGGAATTGTAAAATTGACTCCTACAAGATCATTGATATCACGTGGAATGAATTTAGCTGCACCGAATGTAAATGTGCCAAAGCCATAAAATTCATCCAGGGTGCTTCCAACTTTTGCATGGATATTTACATCATCCGGGAAACCGGTTTCACCCACAACTCCTGCTCTTGTATCGTCATTAATGATGATACCTTCTGTTGGCACTTCTCCTCCGCCGGCCGGAACAGAAGCAATTTCAAATTCGCCGAAACTCAGAATGTTAATAATCTCTGCGTTTACCACCTTCACAAGTACGCCTTCAAAAGCTTCTCCCGGCGCACCAAAAGCGAGAATCTGATCTGTTGTCAATTCCGGCACTACTGTAGAAAGCAACGTACCTGAGCCGGTAACATCAAACGTAAGATTTGTGAGATAAGTGTATGTATTATCGTTACTGGCAACTGAAGCCTCTCTTACTTCTGCTTCGGTAATTGTAATCACATCACCTCTTAACAGATCTTGTGTATTCTGATTCAACTCAAGAAATACACCCGACCAGGCTCCGGCTGCATCATGAATGGCTACAATTCCGTCACTTCCGCCGGAAACAACCGTAGCGGTAATGTCCATGGGCAAAACACCCTGATCCGCAAGCGGACTCGGGCCGTCCAGCTCATCTCCGGTCTTTTGGATCAGCTCTATGGAATTGATCTCATCATCTGCAACAAAGAAGCTGATATTGCTGCCGGCAGGGAATCTTGTTGTATTACCTTCGCTATCGGTAACTTCCATAAATACAGATACGCTTGTAAAATTAGAGAATGTTGGCAAATCAGCCTGGTAATCATCCCCGCCAATATTTGACATAACAACAGAGGTTGTATCAATGTCGGTTCCAAACCAGAACAGTTCAACCTGGTCTACTGTAATACCAGGATCATCATCCGGGCCTACTGCCGTTGCTGTTACGGTTATGACATCACTTGTAGTAATCAGACCGTCTGCCGGGTCGGGGGATAGTGTGGCTTCCACAATCCTGGCAGGCTGTGATAAAACTTCAAAATCCACCGGCCATTCAAAAATCTCGCCGCCGCCGATATCATCCCCGTTTTCAAATCTCACATCATTCAGCCAAAGCACACCATCTTCCATGGGACTGATAAAGAAGGCACCTTCCCCAGCCGGGAAATGGGAATCAACATTAAAATCATCAATTACAAGGAAACCGGAAATATTAATTTGTGATCCGTCGAAAGGCGGTTCGAAATCACCATCAACGGTTGGGCGCCGGAAATTATAACCGGTTCTGTAGTTTGGCCGGTCATTTCTGTATCTAAGTGAGATATCCCTGTTATAAACAAATGAACCGCCGCTGTTGGTTCTGATATTTGGCCTGTCGCCAAATGTTGTATTAGAGGTTGTAGCGTTCGAAATTTTAATATACATCCCGTTGAATTTCTGATACCCATCGAGGTCCAGCTGAATCTGCCCTCCCCCGATATCAGTGTGAAATTCTGACGGAGAAACTTCCATTGGTTCCGTGAGAGGTGCATATTCCTCAAAACCACCTCCTTCATTGAATACATTTCCGTCCAATGAGATAATTTCATCAATATTTAGCTGCGCCACTTCTCCAAAAAAGGTGAGCCGTGCAATTACGGTGATTACATCACCTCGGGTAAGGTCTTCAAGCTGATCGAACTCCGGATTTCCAAAGGGCTGAACTACCTGGATATACATCCCATCTCTTCCAAGAGTAACTGCATTCGTATCTGCAATAAATACGTGAATACGACCGATTGTACCATCATTTTCATTGAAGCTTGCCAGACCCGAACTTTTGGGATAACTGGCGAGTACAGCCGTAAACTGAACTGGTATGTTTGTTAAAGGATGATCCGAAATCTGGTCTATAGAGGTCAGATTATCATAGGTATTCAAATCCCGGATAAGCCTCACCTCCGGATCATCTTGCGCAGCTGCAATGTCGGCATAAAACAGGCCGGCAATCAGCATCGTACATAAAATGGATAGTAACTTCTTTTTCATAAGTATGTGTTGGTTAGTGTTGTTATTTAGTTATTTAATTATGGCAATTTTACCTGTTTGCACCTTTCCGGATTCCAGGTCCTTTACCGAATAGAGATAGAGGCCGGTGGTAAGAATCTGATTGGCATCGGATAGAATATCCCAGGCGTGTTCGCCTCCGGCAATAATTCTTGGCTCCGAGCTGAACTCGTTAAACCACTGAATATCACCCCTGTTGTTGTCTCCGTTGTGATCCATCCTGGCTACGATGTCCCCCGCCAGTGTATAGACCCTTATCTGGGCACGGGATGGCAGATTGAAAAAAACCAGCTTCCTGGTTTGCTCTGTTGATCCGTCCCATGCTGCGTTCACCCTGTAAGGATTCGGATATACCCCTACACGATTTTCTTCATCATTACTTCCAAAATTTGTATTTACAGTGGTTCCCGGAAAAACCCTCACCGCATTTGTACTCCTGCTCGATTCGAGCGGGCCAATTTCAAACTGTTCACTTCCAAAATCAAATGAAGTTACAGAAAACTGGTACTGCCAGCCGCTCAGCAATCCATCTACTTCAAATTTATGCCAGTACTGAACCGTATCATCCGGGAATGTTACCGGTTCTTCCAGCCTTACTTCGTCAAAACCGGTATTGAAGCCCACATCATTTCCTGTGTTGTCAAATTCACGGATAAGGCGAGGTGTCGGGTTAGTATCATCGCCAAGATCCGACCGGTAAACCCGGTATCCTTCAAAATCAGTTTCCCCGGTAATGGGGTCAACTGATTCTTCTGCCAGCCTGTCCCAGAAAATAGTGGCCCGGCCGGCCTCAAGCTCGATACGCACGTTTGGATTATCCGGCGGTGTCGGAAAGAGAAAACGATCCAGCTGGTTATTGTCGTTCAGGTCTTCACCGGGATCCAGCCTTCCGTTGTTGTTCACATCCTCACCCTGGAATACCCTATTCAGGGAGTTTATCGTTGATACAAGATTTACCCGCGTCTCTTCATCATCCTCAGGCTTACCGGCAAGTCCCTGGAACTGCTCTGGTTTCAGAGCCGCTGATACTCCGAAAAAGACCGTGATTGTCTCTCCCGGCAGAACTTCTGAAAAGGGTCCGGTCGAAATAAATGAAATGTAATTTCCTTCACTTTCCTGTCCGTCTGTGCGAAGTTCCTCTCGGATCGGTATTGGTGCACCGGGCCTTGTCTCATCAATGGGAAACACTTCAGCCATTCTGCTGTACCGTTCAATATCATCAGATGGCCGGAGAAACACCCCGGTGCCGGCTGAAAAAAGCCAGTAGCTTGGCCCCACATCGGGTGTCCGGAGGCCAAAGTCTGATAGCTGCTCATTAAACGGATGAAAAAACTCCCCCCGGTATTCTGAACCGATCAGTGATACAGCTCCGTACGTATTCAGGCTTGGCCTGTCAGTGGAACCGGCATCAAATACATACGTGGTAAAAAGATCATCCAAAAAACCGATACCATTTTTGTTGAAAAAAGCACTGCCCTGATCGGTGGCGGTAAAAACATTTCTTGCCACCAAATCGGCATACATTCCCACATAGACACTATCCCAAACAACACCTTCGGGGTTTCCGGAATGGATCTGGCTGTTATTGGTGATATCGTATTGGAGGATGGTAAAATTTTCAGTGAAGGGGAAATCCCAATTCAGGCTTCGAAGTTCCACATCTGCAAAAAGCGGCTGATCATGTCCCTGGATCACAGTGTTTGTACCCGGTATTACAGTATTTCGATCTGTAAAATTGGTAATAATATCCTGCTGACTAATACCTACGCCGGTATTTTCTCCTTCAAAACGAATTTGTCCGTCTGCGGTAAACTCAAAACCACGTTTGCCGGATGCAAACCCCCCGGGATCTGTAATAGCAGAGGTAGAAGTAAGCTGCTGGCCTCCGGCAAAAGCACCAATCCAGATTCCGGCTTCAAAGAGGTGTTCCGTTCCGGTGTTTGCAGGAAACCGCATGCTGGCACCTGCATCCGGGTTGTTTCTTACATCCGGTTTTCCGAGTGTGCCGATGTTTGAAATAGATAAACGCAATTCACCGGCACTGGTCTCAGAACGTTCAAAAAGAAATTGTGCCTGAACCTGTGAAGTGAGTAAAAAAACAGAAAAGAGAAGAAACCACGGTAACTTTACACCCATACAACCTAAATGTCTAAATCAATTTATAAATATATGCATCAAGTGTAAGAAATTTTTTAAGAAAATTCTTCACATCTCTGATTGATTTTACATTTAGATAATAATGCTTACGATTTGATCAGGGTTCGATAGATATGAACAAGCGTCTCCTGCCTGACGCCCATATAATAGAGAGCTACAATCAACCCGAAAATCAGCTGCAGCCTGATCGCGCCATTAACCTCAAATCTTCTGGCAGACGTAGTGACATAGTCGTCTTCGAGTTTAAAATCCGAAATTTTTTTTAAGCGCGAAACAATTTCCTGGTCTTCCATAAGAATCAGGTCTTCCCTGAATCCTGAAATTTTTTCAAATAATTTTTTTTCCACATACAAACTTTGATCCCCAAACCGAAGCCACGTGGCCTTAAACCGGGTAAACCATCCATACAGATTGTACCATAAATTTTGCTTATTAAACCTTAACTGAAAACAACCCGCCAGATGCCCGCTATTTACCGAAGCCAGAATTTTTTTATCGAACAGCCCCGGCGGAATCGTATCTGCATGAAGGAAATAGAGTACTTTACCTGAGCATGAACGGGCACCGCGGTTCATCTGTGCTGCGCGGCCTTTCAGATCACAGTGAACAACACGTGCACCTGATTTTTCTGCAATTTGCACGGTATTATCTGTGCTTCCCGCATCTGCAATGATGATCTCCTTCTCAACAAACTGGTTCCCGCGACTGTTGATCTCATCAATCAGAAAACCGATCGTCTTCTCTTCGTTAATTGTGGGAATGATAATACTCAGTTCAGGATCAGCCAATTTCAAAAGAGCTTTTATTCAAATCGTCAAGGGTATCAATATCATTTAATTCTTCCAGTTCACTCCACGATTTATCCAGTTTTTCAAGTGTTTGAATAGTTTCCCCGTAAAGGGAATCACGGCTCCAGCTTTTATTCAGGAAAAGATCCGGAATATAATGATTCATCCCCAGAAGGTAATATCCTCCATCCTGCGAGGGTCCCAGTACCACATCATGAAACTCAAGTTTTTCAAATGCAGAGATCAAATGCTCCTCCGATAATGCCGGACAATCACTGCCGATAATCACAATCTTCCCGAAACCATCCTGAAATCCTTGCCTGAATGCTTCCTGCATCCGCTCGCCAAGATGATCTCCTGTTTGCAATTTTTTTGAGAAAGATTCGCCCGCCCATTCGTCTGAAGAGTCGATTCGGGAAGAGTACCATACCTGTTTTGAAACGTTCAGGTCTTGAACGACAGTACGCGTGTATGCAAGCAATTTCTGATACACGTGAAGGGCTTGCTTATTACCAATATCTGCAGCCAATCTTGTTTTAACTTTCCCCTGTTCAGGATTCTTAACAAATACGACCAGAAGGTCCCGTCCGGTTTCTAACACCTTATATGCTGATTTTTTGATTTTTAAATGTGGAACAACTTTACCAATAATTCATTAAATAGAAATACAGATCATTGTTTTTTTTAATATCTTCACAAGTTAAATAAATAATCAGCTAAAAAAAGTTTCCGGAAGTAACACTTCTATAAAAATATGACCCGATTTATATTTTCAACCCTGTTTTCACTATCACTTTTAGTACTCTCATCGTTACAGCTTCAAGCCCAACAAAGATTTAGTGACAGGGAAGCCGGCCTGATGATCGGTGAACCGACCGGTGTGAGTTTCAAAATGTGGCAAAATGATAAAACCGCTTTTGACGCCGGTTTGGCCTGGTCGTTCAGCGATGACGGCTCACTTCATATCCATGGCGATTACCTGTTACACAATTGGCTGGAGGTAGAGGAGGGCAGTCTTGCTTTTTATTATGGTATCGGGGCGAGAGTTCGTGTTACAAGCAACAGCAAATTTGGGGCAAGGATCCCGGCTGGCCTGCAATATCTTATGGAAGAGAGCAGGATTGGTTTCTTTTTTGAAATCGCCCCAATATTAAACCTGGTACCTGATACTGATCTGGACGTAAACGGCGGTATTGGCGTTAGGTATTTCTTTTGAAAAAAGCACGGCGTTTAAAGTAAATGGAGTTTAAAACACCTTGACACTTGCAAACACCCCTGTCTAAAAGAGAGTACTTGTTTAGCGGTTCGAATCAAAGAATCTGACAGCACCAACCGGATCTGTCAGCATTGTGAGCCAAAGATAATTCCCTTCGACGCTGATCCCGATGCTTCGGGAGAAAAACACCGGGCCACGCTTATATGTTTGTTTTAGAGTTTCAGATATAGTAATAAATCATCAACTTGATAGGAGAAGGGGGATGTGCAGCCCCAAAGTCTGAAGGACTTTTGGGGCAAACGAGGGGTGTGTCCGCAGGCATGCCAACTCACTCCTTAATCCCCACCTTTTCTTTTACCGGAAGTGAAACCTCCGTTCCCTCTTTTACGACTTTGATATCCGAAAAAGGATTATCCATATACTGGTAAACCTGCGCCGAAACTTCATCAAGATAGTCATCCGACGAATCGGGATCGTGATGGGTGAGATAAAGCCTTTTAACATTACTTCTTTTCGCAATTTCGATTACCCGTTCCCATGCCGAATGCCCCCAGTTCGTTTTTGAGTGATAATTATTCAGGCAAAATTGTGCATCATGAATTAAAAGGTCACAGCCATTGATGAACTCTTCAAATTTTTTAATAAACCGGACCGGTGTGGTTTCAAGAGGTATTTCATTATCCGGTGCAAATACAATTTTATAGCCATTGATATTGATCTTATAAATGGCTGTTTTGGTCGGATGATTCGCCAGTAAAAAATCCACTGAATAATTTTCAAACGACTGGGATGGGTTTTCATGCGTGATATAACTGATATCTGCAGAAATCATATCGAGAGTGACAGGAAAGAATGTTTTTGTCAGGTGTCCGGCCAGAATCTCTTTAGCCCCGCCCCTGTACTGCTCCGGCATGTGAACGGCAAATACGTTTTCTGTTTTATAGAAAGGTTTAAAAAAAGGAAATCCCTGGATATGGTCCCAGTGCGGATGTGTGATAAAAATACGCCCCTTCACAGGTTCGTTCATTTCATTTTCCAGGTAATTCCCCAGGTTCCTGATACCTGTACCGCTGTCCAGAATAATATATTCATTTAAAAAAGGTGCCGATACAGATACGCAAGTTGTATTCCCCCCATAGCGAATATTCTCGGGATTGGCTGTGGGTGTGGAACCCCTGACTCCCCAGAATTTCACTTTAACAGCTGGTTCTGTCTCTTTTTTAAATGTGTGAGTAAGATTCTCAATAAGATCGTCATCCTTTTGAAAAAAATTCAGGCGGATAAAGTCTGAAAAATCTTCTGAAGCAGGCCTTATACCATTTTCATGAATCAACAAAATGTGAGAATCACGAACTGATGGTTCACGGGCAAGCAGCGCCTGAAGCTTTTCGAGAGAAAATTCCGGATTAGAAAAATCAACGATAATTGCTGATGGCTTGTGGGCCTCAATTTTCCTGATCGTCAGGTTGCAATCCGGGGCAATAATAAACCGGTAGCCGGTTTCAGCCAGCTCATCCATTAGGTACGACCCAAAGCGATGACCGGCCAGGATAATTGCAGATTTGTTTTTTAAAAGTTGAACCAAAATTCAAATTGTTTACTCAGGAGATTCATACGGGGTAACGATAAAAGTATACAAAGGAATGACCTGTTTCCGCCATTAACAAATTCCAACAGAACTGGCAGAAAATGCTATTTTTTGATTTTGTCGATCTCAGCCTCCAGTTGATCCAAATCACTCTCCTTATCTGAAAGAGATTGCTCCGCTTTATCAATTTTCTCTTTCACATCATCGAGCATGGTGCTGCCTTTTTGAGGTTTAAAATAGCTGAGTGACTCTTTCATTTGAATCAGATCCCTGCTCAGGGTAGATATTTCCTGCTTCAGGCTACTGGCTTTTTTCTGTTTCTTTTGTATATCGGCCAGATCGTCCGCAGAAAACTCATTTACATGATCGCGGCCCACAATTTTCGCTGCAGATTTTGCCGCACGGAACCGGTCATAAATCACATCACAGATTTCCCGGTACTCTTTCCACATTTTATTTTTGTATTTAATGGGTACATATCCCGCCTTTTTAAACTCTTCCTGCAGTGGTTTTGCTTCTTCTACGGCTGCAATCGGGTCATCATGTTTTGTGAGTTTGCCAAGCTGTTCAAGAATCTCTTTTTTCTCATCCAGGTTGTCTTTTCTCTTCTCTTTGACTTCCTTAAAGTGATCTCTGCGCCTGTCATAAAAATGATCCATTGCGCCTTTAAACTTCTTCCAGATTTTACCGGATTTTCTTTTAGGGACCGGGCCAATATCCTTCCACTGCTTCATCAGATTCTGAAGTTTTTGATGCGTTCCCTCAAAATCATCCGACTCCTTCAGTTCTTCCGCCTCTTTAATCAGCTTATATTTCTTTTCGAGATTTTCATTCTCCTGTTCCCTGATTACATCAGCATTTTCTGCTTTCTTTTCATTAAACGCATCCGTCGCCGCCTTGAAACGATCCCACAATTCATTTTCCTCTTTTTGAGGTAAATTACCGGTCTTTTTCCAGTTTCTGTGCAATTTATTAACACGCCTCGCAGCATCTGCCAGGTCATCTGAATCAACCAGTGCCTCTGCCTCATCAATCAACTTCTTCTTTTTTTGAAGAAATTTTTCAATTTGCTTCCGGTATTTTTTATCGTTTTTAAAACGCTTTGCATGAAAACTCTCCTGCGTGGCATGGTATTTATCCCACATCTCCTGGTTTTTTTCAACAGGCACACGGCCTATTTTTCTCCACTGCCTTGATAATTCCTCAAACTCTTTTTCAGCCTCTTTCCAGTTTTCGTTATCCCCAAGATCCTTCAGGAATTTTTCCATCTTTTCCAGGATTACCAGTTTCCCCATCAGGTTATCCTGTTCCCGTTGTTTCTTCTGAACCAGGCGGTCTACTTTGTGTTCCTTAAATATTTTTTGAAGCTTTTCAAATCTTTCATTCAGTTTTTCAATTTCATTTTTAGGGACCGGTTTAATCTGATCCCAGCGCTTTGAAATTCTTCTCACTTCGTTTTCTACAGTCCATTTCTCTTTTTCAACAATCTCTTCAAACTGCTGGAGCAGGCCCTTTTTCTTTTCGAGATTCTCTTCCCTTACTCTTTTTTGCTCTTCAAAATGTTTGTCCTTTCGTTCTTCAAACTCTTTGAGGGCATTATCGATTCTCTCTTTATAACCACTGATATCAATATCTTCGGGATCCGGGCCTTTTTCCCATTCAAGATTTATATTGTCAAACTCCATGCTTACATACGGCCAATCGGTCATCTCCTTGATTTTCTCTGCTTTTTCTGCAAGAGATTTATAGTACGATGAAGCCGCCTCTTCTTCCGGGACACTTTCGGTTTCACTGCCCCCGGTTTGTTTTTCATCATCATCATCCTTTTCTGAGGGCTCATCGACGGTCTCTTCAGGTTTGGCTGATTCAGCTTCTGAGTCTGCACCCGTCTCGTTTGTTTCGGGTGATGAAGTATCTTCCTTCTCACTTTTCTTCGCTTCAGCCGGCCTGCCGCTCATCTTCTGTTCAAGTTCTGACAGCGCATCATCGACTTTCTTGATAAGAGTTTCAAAATCCCCGGCAGCCTCAGAAGATATAAGCTCATCTTTGAATTCAGAAAAGGAGGCCTTCAAATCATCAATTTCAGCATCCTTTTTTTCCTGCATGGCATTGATAAAATCATCACTTTTTACCTTCAATTCGTCAAAAGCGGATTTCATGTTTTTAATCTCCTCTTCAGCACTGTCAATATCAACCGAACCGATTTTTCTCTCCTCAAAGTAGGATGTCGGCTTCAGATATACATCTCCCCCTGATGTGATATAGGCAAATTCATTTTCATATAAGTACTTGGAGTCACTGAGTGGTTTTTTTTCTGAATCAGACAAAATTAATTCCTCGTTCATTCTATTTATTACGGCTCTGAGCCTGCTGTTATTTAGAAACGTAGTTTAATCAAGAATCCTTATGGAAGCAAACATACAAACGGGGTTTTTATCAAACAAAAATGTCGTTTTTAAAGGATTTTCACAGATATCTTTAAAACATGTTCATCTGTACGCCCTCTGTTCATTCAGCAAGCTTCCGCTGATACAAAACATCAAGCAGCAATGCTGCCGTCCACGAGAAATCAATTGAACCGTAGCCTTTACCTGTGTCAGGATCAAAATATTCATAAAATCCATTTTGAGCCGGCAGCTGAACAATCGATTCCATTATGCGATCCGCATACAAATCATATCCATAGTTCGACAATCCAATGCATAACATCCAGTTCAGGTTGATCCAGATGGGTCCGCGCCAGTACTTGCTTGACGAGTACTCCGGGCTGCTTCGGTCAAATGTGGGTGCAGCAAAACAGGTGTCATCAAGCCTGCAAAAGCAGTGGGTATTCAGGTAGTTAAAGAGTCGCTCAGCTCTTGAAGACTCAGGTATTCCTGCAAATAGTGGTAAAAACCCGGCCAGCACCCTCTCATGAATCTGACGGTTTGAGGCCAAGTCGAAATCCACATAAAATCCAT
Source organism: uncultured Balneolaceae bacterium (assembly GCA_964517005.1). GTDB lineage: Bacteria > Bacteroidota > Rhodothermia > Balneolales > Balneolaceae > CAYVBJ01. The sequence continues at coordinate 13,099 of CAZFAJ010000067.1, forward strand.
TTTCTTCGTCCCACAACTTCTGGTTTATTGCTTCGGCTGTTTTTCTTGATTTTTTCTTCCATGGCCTCGGATCTTTTCCAAGCCGTTTTGCAATTTCGGCAAGATCGATTGTGGCCTGGCATAAAATTGTATTAAACAGCACATCCTGAACCAAAAACGGGCAGCCGCTGGCACGAATACTTTTTTCATTGTAATTTTGCCGGCGGAACAGATCCACAAGATATACATAACGGTCGTATTCTTCATCCGTGGGACGTTCGGCTGCATCAATATGGGCTAAATCCTTACGCTCATAGGAAGGGATCTCTTCCGGAGCAGGATTTATCTCTTTTAGAACCGGGTCCCAAACAGGTGAGTTATCCTGCCCCGACTCCCAGGGATGACGTATATAAACCAATCCTTCATTTTCAGGGTCTCGTTCATCATATAGATACTGGTGCCATTTCACAAGATTTTCAAAAACTTCTTCCGCATACTCCAGGCCACTGTTTATATCATCGTTGTGATCCATCATAAGGCGCACGGCCGTTGCATGAACGGGCGGCTGACAGATTCCGGAACATTTCAACTGAGAGGGAGAATTTGGCGAACAGTCCACCATCCAGAATTCAGGGCCAGGAAAGTAGAGCCCGTTCAGTTCTTCCTCATCGAATACAATGTGCGGGATCATACCATTATCCCACTGTGCCTCAAAAAGACGATTCATCTCCTGTTTAGCTCTCTCCTGATTGTAATGGGAGTAGCCGATACTGATAAAGCATGAGTCCCATGACCACTGATGCGGGTACAATGAATTTGTAGGTTTTGTGAAAGATCCGGTCCAGTTTTTATTCAATACTTTTTTTGCTGCCTCTATTAAATCTTTCAATTCTTTCTCTTTATTTGACGGCATATAAAATTGGATTTCTTTGATGATTATACATTACAGAACTACAAGGAATATAGTTTTTATTTAACATACCAAGAGTAGTCATGGTTTTGGAATTTCACAAAGACAATCAGCATCTACATTTAATAAACAACAGAAAGGTCACTCAACGTTTAGATTTTGCAATTCAACACCGTCTGTCCGGCACAACATATTTAAAAAAAGTTAAAATCTACACTCCCTCCCAACCAACTCACCACCACCCAGACGCCGGGCTGACGGTACCACAGGCAGCCACTCCCGCAAACCCAAAATCCCGGCATCATCTCCGGTCAGCCGGCCCACCTTTTTGCAGATCGGATTTTCGTTTTTTTTCCAGGGCCGACAGACCGGGAAAGCCACCGTCTGTCCGGCACAACATGTTTAAACAAAGTTAAAAATCCACACTCCTCCAAACAACTCAGCATCACCCAAGAGCCGGGCTGACGGTACCACAGGCAGCCATCCCGCTATCCCAGAATCTTGCCACCACCTCCGGTCAGCCGGCCCGCTCATTTTGCAGATCGGATTTTCGTTTTTTTCCAGGGCCGACAGACCGGGGAAAGCCACCGTCTGTCCGGCACAACATA
>CAZFAJ010000068.1:0-14193 GCA_964517005.1 uncultured Balneolaceae bacterium
TACAACTCTCTTCATCCACCCCATCCTCAAACTCCAAAACGTCGATTTCAAAGCCTAAATCGGTCAGCAGATCTTTAAGTTCAGAAACCAATGGATCGGGTTGAGCGGAGCAGGTTGTAATTTCAATTACCTCATTAATTCCCAGGTCAGTTGGACCCGCGATCAATGTCTGCTGGCTTATAAAACCAAGCAGTGCCATAGTGAGAAAAATAAATGTTGTTTTCATGGTTATACCTCTTAATGATTAGTTTTTATGTTTGTTTAGACTATTCGCCTTCGTGATGTGAACTCTCGCTGATCAAATAGCCTGCATCCAATTAATCACCAAAATTTTTCTGAAACAATCTCATTTTGTATCCTGTTTGTGTTAGTTGTATCTCATTTGGTTATTTTTTCAGATTTTGAAAATGAGATAATTTTGACTTAATTACCTCGATCCGAAGTTTGGTTAAATTGGTTTCATAATATCTCGATAAAAACTTGTAAAGAGCTTGTTCATCCTGCAGCCCCGCTTCAGCTGCAATACAATATCCCGTCGCCTCGGGATCATTCTTCAAAACGGTGATCATTTTTTCAAATCGTTTTTCCCTGATCAATAATTTTGGATTTTTTCCATAAGAATCATTCATAGCTTTATAAAGCCAGCTTCTGGAAACTCCCGACAAGCCGGCCCAGCTTTCAACTGAATCAATCATGTGAATATTTAATTGTAATACAGAATAAACAGACCTGGTTTTCAGAGATCTAAAATCATTTCTTGTTACATTATAACTACACATTATTACATTCCCTCAGTTCTAAATAGTCATATTATTTTTCACGGGAAAATTCTTCAATAATTGTAATTATTGATCTATATCCTCAATATTAACTATTATTTAAAATCAGCTAATACTGGTATAGGCCTCACCTTCTTAATTTCTTTTCTCTTAAAAAGGTGAAAGATTTTTCCATGTTTTCTTTATGAACATTTTTTGGGGGATTCCTTACACTTTTTTTTCAGCTTTTTATCTTTCAGGCAGAAAGATTATCCCTGATAAACCATAGAAGGGTTTGGATCGGTAAATTTATCGAACTAATTTAACTGATAATTTATCTTCGCTTTTTAAAAAAAATTTTTGGTGAGAAAAATGGAAATTCAGAAAAATTTTTACTTATTTGTTAATCAAATATTCATTTAGAATTCTTATATATAGTATTCGTTAAACCTAAAAACTTAAGCTAAATAAAAAATGACTAAACAAGAATTTGACCTGACACAGCATGATATTACTGTGAAAAATATTATCAGAAATCCATCACCCGCCAGATTTTATGAAGAAGCGATCAAATACGATCCGGGTTCTATTATTACAAATAAAGGATCGCTGGTTGTACGATCAGGAGAGCGTACGGGCAGAAGTCCGGCTGACAAGCGCGTTGTAAAAACAGATAACATCAGCGATGATATCTGGTGGGGAGATATAAATATTCCTCTGGATGAAAAAACATTTAAAATCAATCATCAACGAGCTACAGATTATCTCAATACAGTTGATCGTCTTTACGTGATTGACGGTTTTGCAGGCTGGGATCCTAAATATCGCCTGAAGGTTCGGATTATTGCCGAACGCCCGTATCATGCTCTGTTCATGCATAACATGCTGATTCGTCCTACTAAAGAAGAGCTCGAAAACTTTGGAAATCCCGATTTTGTAGTATATAACGCCGGTAAGTTTCCTGCAAATAAGTTTACAGAAGGAATGACATCTGATGCCAGTGTTGATGTGAATTTTGAAACCAATACAATGGTGATTCTGGGAACAGAATATGCAGGGGAAATGAAGAAAGGTATCTTTACCGTAATGAATTACCTGATGCCTAAAAAAGATGTGTTATCAATGCACTGCTCTGCAAATGAAGGAGAAGGTGATGATGTCGCCCTCTTTTTCGGTTTGTCGGGTACCGGAAAAACAACACTATCCGCCGACAATAGCCGTAAGCTGATTGGTGATGACGAACACTGCTGGAGTGAAGATGGTATTTTCAATATTGAAGGCGGATGTTATGCCAAAACAATCAATCTCTCCGAAGAGAAAGAACCCGAAATATATAATGCCATAAAGTTCGGAACGGTTCTGGAAAATGTAGAATATGACCCTGATACCAGAAAAGTTGATTATGATGATGTGAGTATTACGGTAAATACCCGTGCATCCTATCCGATCGAATACATTTCGAATGCAAAAATACCTTGCGAAACAGGGCATCCTAAAAACATCATATTTTTAACGTACGATGCTTTTGGTGTACTGCCCCCGGTAAGTAAACTAACTCCGGAACAAGCCATGTACCACTTCATCAGCGGATATACAGCTAAAGTAGCCGGTACTGAAGTTGGTGTTACAGAACCTCAGGCTACATTTTCTGCATGTTTTGGAGCCGCTTTTCTTGTATGGCCTCCCAGCAGATATGCTGAAATGCTGGCAGAAAAAATGAGAACTCACGGATCAAAAGCATGGCTGGTAAATACAGGAATAGCCGGAGGACCTTACGGGACAGGCAGCCGGATTGATCTGAAAAGTACCCGGGCAATCATTAATGCTATACATGAAGGAAAACTTGATGGTGTTTCAACGGAAACTGACGAGATATTTGGATTTGAAATTCCTAAAGAATGTCCGAATGTGAAATCCGAAATTTTGATACCCCGCAAGAGCTGGGATGACTCCGATGCATATGATAAACAAGCAATAAAACTTGGCACTCTCTTCAATGAGAACTTTGAGAAGTACAAGGAGGAAAGCAGCAAGGATGTTATTGATGCAGCACCTAAAGTATAAGGGATAAAACCTAAGACAGCAAGACGGTTCTTATGGTCGTCTTGCCTGTCTTATTTTCTAGAAGCATCATTTTAGTTTATTTGAATGAATAAGCTGAATGGTGCTTTTTTTATGCGTCCAAAAAAGATGCATTTAAAAAACATGCCTTTCGTAAACACTGCTCCGGAAGATAGCTGACAATTACAAATTCTAAACCCAAAAGTAAAAACTATTAGCTCTGATAAAATTTAGCAGCCTCGTCCAGCGTTCTGAAATGCTTAAAAACTGAGATAAGCTGAGTCATCATGAGTAAATTTTCAATCTTTTTGTCTGCCTGACAAATAACGAGGTCTCCTCCTGCCTTGCGCATGGTAGTCATTCCGCCAATGAGAATTCCCAAACCAGAAGAATTAATAAATTTAACTTTCCCAAGGTCTACAATCACATTGGTTTTTCCCTGCTCAATTAATTTATGTAAATCTTCCCGAAATGTTTCTGCAGCCGGACCGCCCATTATATTGCCACTCAACTCAAATACTGCGCAGTTAAACTGTTCCTTTATATTGTATTTCATCCTGTATCCCGTTTGGTTTAGTATAATTTAATTCGAATAAACAACGAACTCTGTTTTGCAATTCAACTTATTTCAAAAAATGAATTCCATACCAAGCCTGATCATATTCGACTACCTTTTATCTATTTACAATAAATCAATTTATTAATTAATACAAGTCCGTTAGTCATGAAAACGGTTTCAGGTAACGCGGCAAAAACTACCGGGAAACTTCATTCATTAATTCTTCAATTGCCCTTTCGAGTTGCTGATCAACTCCCCTGTCTATTATACCAGGCATATTTTTCACTTCTATCATCGGGTCTGTTTGATTGTTTTCCATCCATTCACCCGACATATTCCGTGCACTAACCGGCACCACACCCCAGCGTGAACCGTCGGGAAGCCCCTCCCACCCGGCAAAACTGCAAGTTCCCGGCACCGGCATTCCAACGGTTTTTCCGATTTGCAGTTCCGTATATGCACTGGCGTAACAATGCCCGTCTGAATACATAGCTTCATTGATAAGAGTCAGTGTTGGTTTTGTCCAGCGTGATGTAGGCTCTCCGCCGACATCTTTATCCGCAGTTGCATACGTGTTAAACTCGACTCCGGTAAAAAACATGGCCAGGTCTGCAACCAGGTCTCCCCCTCCGTTAAATCTTGTATCCACGATTACACCATCCCGGTCACTGTATTTGCCAAGCATATCCTGAATTACGTTTCTAAAAGGCCCGTCGCCCATTCCTGGAATGTGTACATATCCTAAAGTCCTATTGCTTTTTTGATCCACTTCCCGTTCATTGATGCGAATAAATCTCTCATATAAGAGGCGCCTCTCTTCTCTCAGGGAAATTGGCTTCACGGTAATTTGTTTGCGATCATCTTTCCCGGGGCCGATGATTTCCAACAAAACAAATTTTCCCGCTTTACGATTTAAAAACCGTGCAACATCCTGATCGGGTGTAACAAGATCTCCGTCAATTTTTTCAATAATCATGCCGGAAACAATTTCGAAAGAGGCTTTATCAAGGGGACCTCCCTCCAATACTTCTGCAATCCGAATTCCATTTCCCGTATGCTCGTAATCTATAAAAATTCCAAGTGATGCTGTTGCATCCGGGTTGTCAATCGTTCTGCTGAATCTTGCTCCTGCATGAGATACATTTAATTCACCCAGCATTTCAGAAACCATTTCAGCAAATTCGTATGAATTCCCTATATAAGGCAGGTACTTCTGATACTCCCGATAGAGTAAATCCCAGTCATTTCCGTGAAAGGTTGGCTCATAAAATATATTCTTTGTCCGGATATAAATATGTTCAAACATCTGTTCGCGTTCTTTCTCTTCATCAAATGTCATTTCACCCGCAACTTCAATTTTCTTAGAGCTGCCGGCTGACAAATCCAGTTTCGATATCGATCCGCCGCTTAGCAGGTAGAGGTTTTCCATCTCCTTATCCCAGGAAAGAGTTCCGGAGCCGGTATTTAAGCGGACAGCCATTTTTGTATCACGAGTTCGCAAATTGGTTTCCCACAGGTTATAATTGTTTTCAAACTGAACCAGGTAGTAGAGCTTATCGCCATCTTTCGATAATACGGCATCACTTAACTGTCCTGAGTGAATGGTAAGCCTGGCCGTCTGATCTTTCATCCTATCTTTGTCAAAGGTCAGAATTATATCTTTCTGCTCACTCTCTTTTTCCTGACCATCATCTTCTTTTTTATCTTTTTCAATAAATTCTTCGATCTCTTCCAGCAGTTTAAACTCATCTTCACTCAGGTTGTATTTATCCCATTCTTCCTGAGTAAAAAACATGGAATAAACATCACGCTCAGACCGGCCGCTGGTTGCATAACTTTTCAGGCCATCCCTGTTGCTAAACCAGATCATCTGCTTGCCGTCATTCATCCATTTTGGTGTCATATCCTGATAGCCGCTTTCCGTCAGATTTATTCTCTCACTTCCATCAGCTGCAAGTAAAAGCACTTCACTGTTGTGCAAAAGCTTACTCCAGCCAACCAGAAGCCATCTGCTGTCCGGGCTCCAAGTAAAATATTTGTCGCCATCCCTCATATGAAAAAGATCTTCCGGGGTAAGAAGGTCCACGAAATTTCCGGTTTTCAGATCCCGCACTCTTAACGTTCGCCGGCCTGCTATATACGCCAGTTTATTTCCATCCGGTGCAAATAAAGCCAGGTAGTTATCAAGACTGTCACTCACCAGTACTTCCTCATTTAATAAAGTGGAAGCATAGAAAAAAGGTTCTTCATCCCGTACTTTTACCGTTTTGTGGATACTCCACTTTCCATCCCGTTCGCCCGAGTAAACTATCCCGCTGCCATCGGGTGTAAATGTTACAAAACGTTCCTGTTCCGGGGTGTTTGTGATTCGCTTGGTCATAGATCCGTTAACAGAAGTTACAAACACTTCTCCGCGTGCAATAAAAGCGATCTCATTGCCGTCGGGTGAGATATCCATTTCCCGGATACCGCCATTGATTGTGATAAATTTATCAGGATTGCTTTTAGCCTGTGTCCGGATAGTAACATTCACCTTTTCAGGTTCACCACCCTCCTTCATTGTATAGAGCTCTCCGTCATATCCGAAAGTAAGAATTCCGTTTCCGTGGCTCAAAAACCGAACCGGATGCAATGTAAAATCGGTAAGCTGACTGGATTTACCCGGTTCGGATAATGACATCCGGTGCACATTAAAAGAACCGCTTTCTTCACTCAGATAGTAGAACGATTGTTCATCTTCGCTGTAAACCGGCTGACGGTCTTCTCCTTCGAATGAAGTTATCATTTCATGTTTGTCTTCTTCAAAATTGTAGATCCAGATATCGCGGGTAATCGAGGATTTGTGATGTTTTCTCCACTCATTTTCGCCACCTTTTTTATCGTGGTAGATCATCTGTGTCCCGTCATTGCTTACCTGAACATATTCAGCAGGAATTGTAAATATCTGATCAACTCTGCCTCCATCTGCAGGAACAGTGTAAAGTTCGGGTTGAGAACCGGCAGGAAATTGTCTGTGCTCTGCAATATCCTGCCGCACCGCTCCGAAAATTACCGATTTATTATCATGAGAAAAACTGTAGGGACTTTCATCGTTTGAGTGAAATGTAAGCCGCCTGGCCGTACCTGAAGTAGCATCCATCAAAAAAATATCAAAATTTCCGTATCTGTCCGAGGCAAAAGCGATCTGTCTTCCGTCTTTGCTCCATACAGGCATAGTATCGTGAGCTTCGTGAAATGTAAGCTGATGTGCTAACCCGCCATTAGAGGAAACCCGGTATAAATCTCCTTTATAAGAAAAAACAATTTGACTGCCGTCAGGAGATATTGCCTGGTAACGAATCCATCCGGGATTTGTCTGTGCAGATAATAAACCGGACAACATAAAAAAGCACAAGGTGGTTAAGAATACTTTCATGTTACTGTTAAAATAAATTCAAATTGAGGTTATCAGAAAGCTTATGATACAGAATGTTGAGAAATGAAAGAAGTAAATCTGATAAATATTGCCTCTGTTTTAATCCCTTTAAATTTATGTTCTAAATGAATGTAATTGTAAGCAAATTTATTTTATATATTTATCAGTAGGTAAATAAACCTATAAATAAAAATCCTTTCCGGTACTGTCAGATTTCGGTCAGTTTTGTTGGTGAAAGGTTTTAGGAGATAAAGGGGAATTTGAGCAGTTGCGTGAACATATTTAAACAATCGGTATTTATTATCTTTGCAATCATTGTATCTGATACAAATTCACAGCAGATAAAATTATGCAGCCGTTTTTTAAGATGAAAAAAAGGACGGAAGTGACCGGCTTTGGTTTATCGATCACGAATGATATTGTGAAAGCGCATGGTGGTACCATCAATATTAAAACCAAAGATCATGAAGGCACCACATTTACCATTGAATTGCATGTTTAGGCAAACAACTCTATCGCCATCTGCCCGGATTTTCGGGATGCTGAAGGTATTCCTGCCGTTATTTTTATTGGTGGCCTGCACCGGCACGTCCGGTGATAAGGACGCCTCGCTCCCACCACCACTTTACCCTCAACCTCAAACAGTTGAATTAAAAGCTGGTGTGCCCATCACTGCCACACCAAAAATCATCCACCCCGACAGCGTGGCCAAGCCCCAATCTTTTACCGTTGACCACGCAGCATTAACCACAATAAATGCACATCCCAACCGACACCAAATACCCAAAGAACGAACCACCATACCCGTTGATAAAAGCCAGCTCAAAACCATAAAAGTAGGCGAAGGTAACCCCGATTTTGTCTTGATCAATTCTATTGGTGACACTTTACCCACCGGTGTTCCCGTCCCTGCGAAGGGTAAAGTAGTAAAAGCTATTCATTCTAAACCCACCAAAGCCCTGCCACCCGCTACCAAAGATGCCGCCATTGCCCATCTGCAATATTTAAATATGGAGCAAGGTATGGCTTCATCTTTCGTCAGGGCCGTCTTAGAGGACAAAAACGGAAATATCTGGCTGGGGACTCGGGGAGGGTTGAGTGTTTACAATGGAGAAAGCTTTACCCATTACACCGAAAACGAAGGCTTATCCAATAATTTCGTCAGGGCCATCGCAGAGGATCAAAACGGAAATATCTGGCTGGGGACCGAAGGCGGTGGGGTGAGCGTATTTAATGGAGAAAGCTTTATCCATTACACCGAAAACGAAGGCTTATCCAATAATTTAGTCAGGGCTATACTGGAAGACAAAAGCGGAAATATGTGGCTGGGGACTCGGGGAGGAGTGAGCGTATTTGATGGAGAAAGCTTTACCCATTATACTGAAAAAGAAGGCTTATCCTATGATGATGTCATGTCCATCGCTGAGGATCAAAGCGGGAAGATCTGGCTGGGGACTTTTTACGGTGGAGTGAGTGTATTTGATGGAGAAAGCTTTACCCATTACAGCGAAAAAGACGGCTTATCCAATAGTAATGTCGTGTCCATTCTGGAGGATAAAAGCGGAAATATCTGGCTGGCGACTGATGGTGGAGGGGTGAGCGTATTTAATGGAGAGAGCTTTACCCATTACAGCGAAAACGAAGGCGTATCCAGTAGGTTCGTCTGGTCCATTCTGGAGGATCAAAGCGGGAAGATCTGGCTGGGGACCCGGGGTGGAGGTCTGAGCGTGTTTAATGGAGAAAGCTTTACCCATTACAGCGAAAACGAAGGCTTATCCAATAATACCGTCTGGTCTATCACAGAGGATCAAAGTGGAAATATCTGGCTGGGGACTGATGGCGGAGGTGTGAGCATATTCAATGGAGAAAACTTTACCCATTACAGTGAAAGCGAAGGCGTATCCAATAATATCGTCAGGACCGTTTTAGAGGATCGAAGCGGAAATATCTGGGTAGGTACTCAGGGTGGCGGGGTATGTGTATTTAATGGAGAAAGCTTTACCCATTACACCGAAAACGAAGGCTTATCCAATAATACCGTCGTGTCCATTCTGGAGGATAAAAGCGGAAATATCTGGCTGGGGACTGAAGGCGGAGGGGTGAGCGTATATAATGGAGAAAGCTTTACCCATTACAGCGAAAACGAAGGCGTATCCAATAGTTACGTCAGGGCCATCGCGGAGGATAAAAGCGGAAATATTTGGCTGGGGTCCCGGGGAAGGCTGAGCGTATTTAATGGAGAAAATTTTACCCATTACACCGAAAAAGAAGGCGTATCCATTAGTAACGTTTGGTCCATTCTGGAGGATCAAAGCGGAAATATCTGGGTGGGGACTGAAGGCGGGGGGGTGAGCGTATTTAATGGAGAAAGCTTTACCCGTTACACCGAAAACGAAGGCTTATCAAATAATATCGTCAGGGACATCGCAGAGGATAAAAGCGGAAATATCTGGCTGGGTACCTGGGGTGGAGGGGTGAGCGTATTTAATGGAGAAAACTTTACCCATTACACCGAAAACGAAGGTTTATCCAATAATACCGTCTTCTCCATCACAGAAGATAAAAGTGCCCCTTTTAATGAAATCGGCGTATTTATAGGAACAGAAAATGGGCTGTCAAAAATTTCTTTAAGGGAAGATGAAACTTCTGGTGGTAAGGAATTTGCGTTTAGTATTCAAAACTTTGGCAAACAAGATGGGTTGAAAGGCTTGAGATTCACAATGAGTGCCATTATCGACAGTAAAAATCGCGCCTGGTGGGGTACCGGCAATGGCTTAGTAATGCTGGATTTGAATACACTTAAACTTTCTGATAAAATACCTCAACCCCGTTTATCCCAATTAGAAATTAACGAGCAGTATATAGACTATCGCAATATCTCAGATAGCCCAGACAGCTATGGTGATCAAATCAAATTTAATGGTGTTCAAAATTTTGAGAACTATCCCCTCAGTTTAAAATTGCCTTACGAGAAAAATCACCTCACCTTTTATTTTGCAGCTATAGACTGGGCAGCACCGCATAAAATCCGGTACAGTTACAGGATGGAGGGCTTACATACAAATTGGAGCCAACCCGCCGCCGACCCGATGGCAGATTACCGAAACCTGCCCTTTGGCACCTACACCTTCCAAATCCGGGCCATAGGTGAGAGTGGAGTATGGAGTGAGCCGTTTGATTACACATTTACCATTCTTCCTCCCTGGTGGAGAACCTGGTGGGCATATTTTCTGTATGGAGTTATGTTTCTGAATGCACTCTATCTTTTACGCCGCTATGAATTAAACCGGTTTAACCTGAAAAACCAATTGGCCTTTGAAAAGATTGAAACCGAATCACTCCGGAAACTCGATCATCTGAAATCTCACTTCTTTGCCAATATTTCCCACGAATTCAGGACACCGCTTACTTTGATTCTGGGACAAATAGAAGCCCTGCAATCATCAGACATCAACGGGAAGATCAAAGATAAACTGAAGGTTGCAGAGCGTAACGGCAGGCGCTTGCAGAGTTTGATCAATCAGCTTCTTGAGCTGTCGAAACTTGAAGCCGGCAAAATTGAACTGAAAACAGATATTCACAATATGGTTTCGTTTCTTAAGAGCCTGTTTTACTCATTCGAAACCCTGGCAGAAACAAAAAATATCTCACTTTCCTTTGTCTCACAGAATCAATCCATCCCGGCAAGGTTTGATACTGATAAAATGGAAAAAGTATTCTGTAACCTGCTGTCAAATGCTTTTAAATTTACCCGTACCGGGGGACGTATTGAACTTTTTATTTCAAAACTAAATGCAGAGACGGTGGAAATAACACTAAAAGATACCGGAATTGGAATTGCACCGGACAGGCTTCCTCACATTTTTGACCGTTTTTACCAGGCTGATGTTTCAACTATACGCGAACATGAAGGAACAGGCATCGGCCTCGCACTGGTTCAGGAATACATAACCTTGCATGATGGAAAGATATCTGTTTTCAGCAAGGAAGGTGAAGGAACAGAATTTATTGTAAATCTTCCATGCAGGCTCACCCCTGCTGATATGAACCAGGCGACGGAATTAACTGAACCATCTGTTCCTAAAAACAATCCGATTGCTATAGCTGCCGCTGTTGTGACAGAAAATAAATCTCTGAAGTTTGCTTCCCTAAATGATGAAATAATCCTTATCGTGGATGACAATATGGATGTCCGCACATTCATTCGTGAGCAGCTTGAGAAGGATTACAAAATTATTGAAGCCTCCAACGGAAAAGAAGGCCTCGAAGCCTCTCAAAATAGTATCCCCAATTTAATTATTTCGGACCTTATGATGCCTGAAATGGATGGTTACTCTTTTTGCAAAAAAATAAGAGAAAGCGAAAAAACAAGTCATATTCCAATCATTATGCTTACCGCTAAAGCCGGCCTGGATCCCACGATTGAAGGACTTGAAGCCGGAATAGATGCCTATCTGACCAAACCATTTCATGTAAGGGAATTACAAACCCGGGTGAAAACGTTGATTCAGCAACGAAAAAATTTAAAAAAACAATTTGGTTCTGCCACCTATTTTCCGCCTGCAGCCGTTGCAAAAAGTCCGGTAGATCAAGCCTTTATGAAACGTGCGATTGAGATAATCGACGCCCATTTGCCGGACGATAATTTCAATGGTGAAACGTTTGCGTCATCACTTAACATGAGTATTTCCCAGCTCAACAGGAAACTGAATGCCCTGATTGATCAGCCTGCCGGTACATTTATCCGGTCTGTCAGGCTTCAGCGAGCTGTTGAACTCCTGAACCAGACGGATAAAACCATCGCCGAAATCTGCTATGAAGTCGGTTTTAATGATCAGGCCTATTTCTCCCGTGTTTTCAAAAAACAGTTCGGCAAAAGCCCGTCAGCTTTCAGAAAGTTGTCCATATAAAAAATTGGATTTGCCGGAAACTGACAGGCGACCGGGGTGAATTGCAGCGGCGCAGGGAAAAACGCGGCATAACCACGATTGTTGATGTGCCGCTTTTTTTTATTAAAACGCATTGTCATCCTTCCACTTCATGGAAATTGGTGACCTGTCTCACTCATACAGTAAGTGAAAATCCTCCATCGGGCGTAAGGGTGGTACCCGTTATATAGCTTGCCTCATCAGAACAGAGAAAAGCGATGGTTTTGGCAATTTCTTCGGCGCGGCCCGCACGCCTCAGATGAATTGCGGGAATCGCATACTGGTCGTACATATCGTCACCCACAATACCCCGTAATCGCTGGTGCATTGGCGTATCAATAATACCGGGACAAACAAGGTTCACCCGGATGCCTTCGGGTGCCAGTTCAGCAGAAACACTGCTTGTTAAACCGATAAGGGCATGCTTTGTACTTACATAGGCCGACCCTGTAGGGAAACCGAGAAAAGAATTAACAGAACCGATATTGACTATGGCTCCTCCCTGTTTGGCTGCGAGCATCGCCCTGGCCTGATGTTTCATGCAGAGAAAAACCCCTTTCAGATTGATATCGTGAACCCGGTCCCACTCTTCTTCCGATAAATCCACAATGGGCGAAAAACTCCCCTCAACTGCTGCATTATTTACCGCATAGTCCAGCCGCCCGAATTCTTTGAGGGTATGGGCAACCATTTTCTCCACATCACCTGAACCGGACACATCTGCAACGATGGCACTGGCTACTCCTCCCCGGCTCTGAATTTCTTCTACTAACTCTTCCAGTTCAGCGCCTCTCCTGGCTGCAACGACCACACTGGCGCCTTTGGCCGAAAATAATTCAGCCGTTGCCCTTCCTATGCCACTGCTCGCTCCCGTAACCAATGCAACCTTATTTTTCATGATGTATCTATTTTGGATTTGTAAGAATTTGATTCATGATCATTCTGAGCGGAGAACAGTTCATCTGATCGTGGCACTGTCGTATTTACCGGCTAATTTTTTAACACGATTCGAAATCTGGCTTTACCCGATTCCAGGTGAGCAATGGCTTCGTTTACTTTCGACATTGGGAATTCTTCGGTAATGGGATAGATGTCATGGCGCACACAGAATTCCAGCATGGTCCGTGTCAAAGCCGGGCTTCCCAGGGGACTTCCCGTAACCGATTTTTGTCCGGTAAGCAATGTGAAAGCGGGAATGGCCATAGGTTCTAAAACCGCTCCTACATTGTGAAATTTACCTTTGGGTGCCAATGCCACCAGATAGGAGTTCCAGTCGAGAGTTACGTTAGTCGTATTCAGAATGAAATTCAGGCTTCCGGCGATTTTAGCCAGTTCCTCAGGATTTGTAGAATCCACAACCTTCGTTGCCCCCATTTTCAGAATGGCGTCCTTTTTATCAGGGTTGGAGCTAAAGGCAATGACTTCACAACCCCATTTGTTAAGAAATTTGAGTGCCATATGGCCCAGTCCTCCGATGCCAATCACTCCAACTTTGTCGGTTGCTTTTACTCCTGCTAAAATGATCGGATTAAACACGGTGATTCCCCCGCAAAGCAAGGGGCCGGCCTTGTCCAGATCGATACCATCAGGCAGGGGAATTGCCCAGGACCAATGGCTGCGAACATGGTCTGCGAAGCCACCATGCCTGCCACCAATGGTGAATTCGGCAGAGGAACAGAGATGATGGGAGCCATCCATGCACTCATGACAGGACATGCATGATCCGGAGAACCATCCCAAACCAACCTTGTCCCCGGCTTTTACATTCTTAACGGAATTGCCTGCTGCGACAACCTCACCAATAATCTCATGGCCGGGAACAATAGGATAGGCAGACATTCCCCAATCATTGTTGATCATGCTAAGATCTGAATGGCAGATTCCGCAGTTAATAACCCGGATATCGACTTCTTCAGCACCTAATTCTTCCATTTCGTAAGAAAATGGCTTTAACATTTCATGCGGGCCATGTGCGGCATATCCTGATACTTTCATATGTTATCTTGAATCTAAAGTTTTGGTTAATACGATTTCAAACAAGTGGAAGTCACTTTTTTAGATCTGGGCTTATTCATTTATGACATGTACTTCCAATTCGATTTCAATTAAAAACTCGGGCAAGGCAAGGCCTTTGACTTCAAGCCAGGATCCGGTTGGAAACTGTTGTGTATAGATGGAGTTCCGGTAACCCGCGTGTTCTAAAAATGCCGGCATATCTGTGGTAAACACATTCTCCACAACCACATCATCAAAGGTGCAGCCATAGTGCTCCAGCACCTTTTCCAAATCGGAATAACAATTTTTCATTTGCTGGAGTAAATCACCCACAGCAGTCGGTGCGCCTTCATCATCCATGCTGACTGCACCGGATACTTTGATACTGTTTCCAATCTTCACGGCATGGTTATATCCGTAGGCTTTTTCGATTTCAGGTCTGAGGCTGAAGTATTGAGGTTTATTTGTGTTCATATT
>CAZFAJ010000069.1:0-14125 GCA_964517005.1 uncultured Balneolaceae bacterium
TGGCGGATTAAACTGGAATCCAAATTTGCGCTCACCACTGCGAACACCCGGAGTGGACGTAAAAGAGGGCGAATACCTGATTGCTGTAAACGATGAAGATCTCCGCCCTCCTCAAAATGTATATGAACCATTTGCAGGGCTGGCGGGCAAACAGGTGAAAATCACAGTCGCCAATAACCCGGACGGGAACAATGCACGCAATGTGACTGTAGTTCCCATATCAAATGAATCAAACATACGCTATCTCAACTGGGTGGAATCCAACCGTACGTATGTGGATGAAAAAACAGATGGACGGGTAGCTTATGTTCATGTCCCCAACACGGCTGATGCCGGGCATGAGATGTTCAAACGCTATTTTTACCCGCAATCACATAAAGATGCATTGATCCTGGATGAACGCTATAACGGCGGCGGATTAATTGCGGATTATTACATCGACTTTTTGAGAAGAGAATATATTTCGCACTGGAATTTCAGGTATGGAGATGACCTGATCAGTCCGAGGGGAGCTATCCTTGGACCTAAGGTGATGCTTGCAGATGAAACCGCCGGTTCCGGAGGCGATCTGCTACCGTGGATGTTTAAAAAATTTGAAATTGGTCCGGTCATTGGCAAGCGTACCTGGGGCGGACTCGTCGGAATCCTCGGATTTCCTGTACTGCGTGACGGCGGCACGATCACCGCACCTAATCTTGCATTCTGGACGGAAGAGGATGGCTTCGCCGTAGAAAATGAAGGAGTGGCACCTGATATCGAGGTAGAACAGCTGCCCGCTGAAGTCAACAAGGGCATCGATCCTCAGCTTGAACGGGCTATTGAGGAGATCCTGCAAATGCTCGAAGAGAATCCGCCCAAAGAGTATAACAGGCCGGATTACCCGGTTCGGACTAAAAATTAATGACTACATCTGAGATTGAGTAGTCAAAAAGCGGTTTTTTACGAATGGCAAATACAACTGTTGAAAAAGTCATGATTTTGATGAAGACAGAGCTCTTCGCAGAAGTCCCGACACAACAACTTTTGTATCTTGCCGAAATATCTCGAATCCGGCATCAGTTAGAAGGTGAATACCTTTTTCGTGAAGGAGAGCCATCAATGGCACTTTATGTTATATTATCCGGGGAGATCACAGTGATCAAAAATGATTTGCCTGCGCGAATTTTCAAAAAAGAGAGCATTTTGGCAGAAATGGGTTTTTTTGATAATTCCCCTTGTATTGGAAGTGCCGTTTGCAGCCAGGATTCAAAATTATTAGTGATTGAAAGAAGTGAATTTTTTGATCTGTTCAGAGATTGTGTAGAGATCAGTCACGGGATACTTAAATTTTATATACGCCATTATAGATACCTTTTGGAATTGATAAGCGATGAAGACCTTTTGCCTCATCTTGTACAGCATACAGATATGTCAATCAGAGATATTTAGATTGTGCCGGTATTTAAAAAATTGAACAATACGATCGTTTTTGATTATGTTAAGGATGTTTTAAAATAATAGATTGACTTAATCATGACTATATATGAATTTACTCAACTGGCTTTGATCAGCTTTCTGATGGTTGCCTGTTCTGCCAATGAACCTGAATTTGATTCCATTGATGCTCCTGAAGCTGTGACCAGCCATGAATTCACGATTGGCGATAGCAATGATGTTCTCTTTGGGGCGATCGCTGACATATCCATAGATTCAAACGGCCGCATACTTATACTTGACCCATCGGGAAAAAAGATCCATCTGTTTAACGATGCCGGGGATTTTTTGGGCAGCTCTCTGAATGAAGGCAGGGGCCCTGGTGAAGTACAGTCCACAGCTTACCAATTTCACGTGTCTTCTGACAACCGGATAATTCTTCACGATCAGGGTCTACAGCGATTGTCCATATATGAGTTCTCTGATAATCAGTTACAGCCTGTCCGGGACGTAAATCTTGATGTTTTTCCAAGTAACTACTACTTGGGGCAGGAAGACAAAATATATCTTCATTCATCTGCATCCTCGAGGCAAGGGGAAGAAATGGATCGTATCATCATTCTGAACGTCAACGGAGAAGTTATTAATGACTCCTTTCTTGAATTTGAGAAAGGGAATAACCTGGAAATCAAAAATCTGAACGGTATTTCCAGTATGAGTATCACATCCGCCGAACATGTCAAAAACCTGGTTCACTTTACGGATGAAATGATTATCCATAACCGGACAGGAGAGATTGGATTTACAACCTATGATATTACATCGGGTGAGCCGATGAACCAGGTGAGCATCAACAGGCCCGACGTGCCCTATCCGATTGAAGAGAGGCGTGAATTTATCAATACGTTCGGAGAGCGTCTTGGACTGGACCGGGCTTCGGTCAGTGACCTTGTTTCTGACATGCCCGATACAAAAGCTGTTGTTCAGAAGTTACTTTTTGATCAAGGGAACAACACGATCTGGATGAATATTCGGGATAGCGGTGATGAAGTTGACTGGCTGATTTTTTCTGCCGAAGGAGAATTGAAAGGCCGTCTTGCGCAGAATTTTGAAGGATCGATCCTGGCTGCGAATGATGGCAAACTTTATGTGCAGTCAGAAGATAAAAACGAAGCACCTCTTTTACAGGTTTACTCCTATCAGCTTCAATAAACTATATGCCGTTTAAAATTTCTATCAACAGAAACCAAAAACCCGGCAAACTTTCTTCCCTGCTGGGCGGCATCATTTGCGCTGTACTTTCCGCTTTGGGTTTCTACGTTGCTTTTTGGGGTGATACCATCAGTGGAGGAATTCCTTTATTGCCCGAAGGACTCAATACCTTTATCGGGCGCCTGATGTTTGGTACCGGAGCTTTTATAACTGCCCTGCTTGCCCTGTATGCTTTTTCGGAACTGTTCCGGAAAAAACACTGATACCATTCTAAATCTGTCATTTATTTGGAAGATCCGGTATTTGCACGTGAAGATGATCGGCGGTGCCTGTATGCCTGATGGTTTCAAAACCCATGATCTGCAGAGATGTGTCCAGAATTGCGTTTCTTATAAAACTGTGGCCGATGGTTCTGAGGTCAACGGCATGCACATACCCGTCCGGCTGTTTAAAGTGAAAAGAATTTGAATTTAACGGAAGCCCCATCTGTAAATAATCGCCGGGATTACGTTCGATATCGGTAATTAGCAGATCACTGTCTGCAAGGGTTACCGTTGATATGGCAACCCGTAATACGGGGTGCATGGTTCCGTAAACATTTCGGATCCCGGGGGTTTTTGCATGGTCGCCGGAAAGGTAAAAAAGTGAGAACACACAGAAGGATAATACCATCACTGTAACAGAATAAAAACTGAAACGGATAAAATGAATCCGTGTCAGAAATTTTCTGAAAATAACAAATATGTAGCCAAGCAATAAAAATATGGCTGAACCCATACCTGCGGTAAGGGCAATCCAGGCAGGGAAATCAAATTCAGTAACGAGAGTAAGGGAAACCCTTATCAGCAGGAAGAATGGCAGAATTACAAGAAATGCGATTGCTGTCAAAGAGAGGAACAGATATAAAATGAGACGTTTCAGTTTGAGCTTTTTTCTCCTGACAGCAGAATCCGGGTTCTTATGCAAATTGAGAAGCCATTCGATATCCCTGTTGGTGATTTCACTCATGGAGATGTTTACGGGGAGGCCGGTTTGAAGTTGCGTTCAGGTTAGGAAGTAACCACCGGCACACACCCTCCGAAGGTAACTTTGATATGGCAGGCGGAACGTTCCGTCTGCATTTTCCGAACCGCCTGACGGCCTTAATGTAGTACTATCCAAAAAGGATCGTTGCCACAGCTTTTTAAATACTTTAGTTTAATTCTAAACATGTGTATCACGGATTCTTCGTGAACCTTCGTGTCCTCGCGGCTTCGCGGTAAAAGCCGGCAGTTCATTGCCACGAGCTCAGATAGAATCAAAAGCTCACAAATTAAATTCTAAATTATTAAGACATTCATAATCAAGCACATCTTTTTGGACAGCCTCAGGGTTGTATCACCAGATATTGGTGACGAAGTAATACCCCAGCATAAGCGATACCACGACCTTCAGCACCGTACCCACAAAAAACCCGATAAAAGAGCCGATTGCTGAGCGCATGGCGACATCCGATTTTTGTCCGGCAATTAACTCTCCTGCAAAAGCACCAATCAGCGGTCCAAGCACGATGCCGAAAGGCGGGAAAAAGATCCCGGCCACAATACCGATTGTGCAGCCCATGATACCGTAACTTGTCCCGCCATACCGGGATGTTCCAATGGCCGGAAGAATATTTTCAAGTGTGACCACAACAACCACAATAAGCCCCCAAACCGCAAGAAACGAGATACTGAAACCATAACTCTCCGTAAGCTGAAGAAGCAGAAGGCCGACATAAGCAAGCGGCGGGCCGGGGATTACCGGCAGAAATGAGCCGATGATACCAGCCAAGATAAACAAAGCTCCAATTGTGATTAAAAATATTTCCATTTTCTATTTTGTTATTAGCTTTAAAAGCTTAATAAACATCTTACATCAAACATTCTGAATCCAGAATAAATTAATTTATCCATCTTAAGTAATTCAGTATATCTTCGCACTTATTACGTAATCTTTAGCATTAGGTCACAAAACCGGCTATATATGAGCTGACAGTTGCGGAAGAGCTGCCAGGGGTTATGAAAAAAAGCAGACACAAAAGATATTGTAAATGCTAAATTCCCCGGTGTTTAAATTAGACTTTAGATAAATATTAATTCATACTTTTTTGAACTTCAACTGATCAACTACACTCATCCAAAACTATCCATTCATTTCATGCTTTATTATTCTTACTTTTATCAGGTTCTTTTATCTGAAAATTACGCAGCTGCCAAAAATTTGCTTAAATCTCCTTACATAAAAGATGAAAAATCCTTTTAAAAAAAATTCACCGATTGAAGAGTACGTGATTTCGCCTTCAAAAGGCGGACTCGGTACATTCGGAGGTGTATTCACACCGTCTATTCTCACTATTCTCGGTGTCATCATGTACCTGCGTTTTGGATGGGTTGTAGGGAATGTGGGGCTTATCGGCACCCTTTTAATTGTGACACTCGCCACATTCATTACATTTTTAACCGCCCTTTCAGTAGCCGCTATTGCAACCGATCAGCGGGTTCGAATCGGTGGGGCTTACTACATGATCAGCCGTTCACTGGGAATTGAAGCCGGCGGCGCCATTGGTATTCCGCTCTACATTGCGCTGGCACTCTCTGTTGCACTCTATACCGTTGGTTTCGCCGAAAGTATTGTAGGAGTATTTCCATCACTTGATTTTAAAACCGTTGGATTGGTAACCACGGCAGGTGTCGCAATTCTTGCCATGATCTCCGCAAAAGTGGCCATTCGTGCCCAGTATTTTATTATGTTTGGTATCGCTCTTTCACTGATTTCGCTGGTATTCGGAAGCCCCGTTGAAGAATCATCTATCGAGATGTGGGGGGCGGCTGACCGCCATTCCGAGGGATTTTGGGTGGTATTTGCTGTTTTCTTCCCTGCCGTAACCGGTATTATGGCGGGTGTTAACATGTCAGGTGATCTTGAAAATCCATCCAAATCCATTCCCAAAGGTACATTTTATGCAATCGGGGTTGGATATATCATCTATATGTTGCTTCCGATTATTCTCGCCAATCGTGCAGACGCGGTAACGTTAATCGAAGATCCGCTCATCATGCGTAAAATAGCGTGGTGGGGGGATGCGATTTTGATCGGTGTCTGGGGAGCTACTTTATCCAGCGCAGTGGGGAGCATTTTAGGGGCCCCGAGAGTTCTTCAGGCACTTGCACGGGATGGAATTTTACCCCGCTGGCTTCGCTGGCTGGGACGGGGAGATGGTGAAGATGATTCCCCGCGTGTCGGAACCCTGCTGACCATGGTTGTGGCTCTTGTTGCCGTTTACCTGGGGAATTTAAATATCATCGCCCCTATTTTAACCATGTTTTTTCTCACCACCTATGGTGTTTTAAATGCCGCAGCAGGTATTGAACGGCTTCTTGACAGCCCGTCCTTTCGCCCGGAATTCAAAGTTCACTGGAGTTTTTCCCTTTTGGGTGCGATCGGTTGTCTATCTGTTATGTTTTTAATTAATGCATTAGCAACGGTATCGGCATTTATTTTCGTGATCGTCATCTTTCTGTGGCTGCAAAGCAGGGAGATGAAATCGGCGTGGGGTGATTTAAGTAAAGGAATTTGGATGGCATTGATCCGCGCCGGACTGATGAGAATCAGTATCAACACCGAAGCAAAAACCTGGAGGCCTAATCCACTCGTGCTCTCGGGCGCGCCCACCACACGCTGGCATCTGATCGACTTTGCAAATTCCATCACCCATAACCGGGGTATCATGACAATTGCAACTGTGCTTTCCGGCAATAATGTTGGCCCTGCCCGGCAAAAAAAGATGGAGGAACGCATCCGTGAATTTCTTAACAAGCGAAGCATTCAGGCATTGGTGAGGGTGATTACAGCTCCAAACGCCTTTAAGGGATCCGAAGATTTGGTTAAATCGTATGGACTGGGAGCCCTGGTACCCAATACTATCATTTTGGGTGACAGCGAAAACAAGGAAATACGAAAACAATACTGTGATATGATTTCGCATTTTCACGATCAAAAACGAAATATCATCATCATACATGACAATGATGAAAATATATTTAGAAATCGAAAAAAAATTGACCTTTGGTGGGGTGGATTGAAGGGTAATGGAGGATTAATGATGATTTTAGCCTATTTACTGCAAAGCAGCAGAAGCTGGTGGGATGCTGACGTTACCATTAAAATGATGGTGCCGAACGAAGCTGCTGCCGATGATGCAAAACAAAACTTATCAAAAATCATAAAGAAATTAAGAACCGGTGCCGGATACGAAATCATAGTCTCTAATGGTGCTTCATTTAACGAAGTACTTCACAAATCTTCCCGCGATGCAGACCTCATCTTTATGGGGATGGCTGAACCGGATAAAAACTTTGTGGATTATTATGAACAGATCCAAAAAAGACTTCAAAACCTGCCAACAACCGTAATGGTACTGGCAGGCGAAGAAATCTCATACGGAGAGGTGTTGATGCAACAGGATACATTTGAGAGTGATTAGATGAGAATGCTTTCCATTAAAAAGATTCAAAATCTGTAAATTCATAACACATCTTCAGGTACATGAAAATAAACGGCTTCATTCAGTCACAGTAAAAAGTTTTAACATGTTATGTGCCGAAGGATCAGGAATTTCAGAAATCCATGCATATTCACCGGGTTCCAGAGTAACATGAAAATAAGCAGTTGATCCTCCGGTCATCTCCATCGCACCACCCATGAACTCTGCCCCTTCCGGTGCCCGGTTCACAAGGCTGCCTTTCTTTGTCCAGTCCATCCAGCCTGCAAGCCGGTCCAGCAATTCCTCATCACTATTGTCGCTGAGCTTTACAAGCTGAACATTATGGCCGAGCATGTGAGCATAGGTGGCCTGGTCTTCAAAATAAATTTCGATGACATGATCTCCTGCACGTAAACTATCAACGTTTTCAATGCCATTTTCTGAGGATATCTTTAGCCGGTCAGTTGCCGCCGGTTTTTCCCCGGCAGATTGATCTTCTGTGACAGTCAGCTGTTCGAGCATTCCCAGATATGAGTGAAATTGTTCATCTTCATCTTTCACGTAACATTCCACCACATATTCACCCGGCTCCAGGTGTACGGTTGTTGAAGAGATTCTTCCGGATGCGGTAAAGCCGGGACCACCCATCACCGGTGCCCCGGGATCGAAAAACCAGGAACCATTTTCCATGATTGCAGCACCCAGCTTATTAGCAAATTCATCATACGTGATCTCTCCGCGAATGTACGGATTATATTCCTTTTGAAAGGGCTCTGTTATCCCACTGTACCAAAGGTCAAGCAGAGACTCATTTGCACTCTCAGCCGCTGCGATGGCTACTTCCGGAACCCGGTATATCATAAAAAAATGATCAGCCGGAGATGCATTTCTGAACTGAAAGGTTGTCCATCCGGAGGCGATCTCGTGATTGTTTATCTCAAACAGATGCAGATTTTTTTCATGATCGTGCATCGCCGTTACTTCCACCAAATTTTCATTTAATATGCCGGCAGATTTATTTTCTTTTTCGGTGCAAGCAGAGAAAAACAGAAGTAAAAACAGAGGCAGCAAGGAAAGAATTCTCTTTTTTTCAGATAAAATGAATTTTGAAATCATATCAGATAAAATTTGTCAGGTTTTTATTGAATTATTTTTGGATACACAAAAAAGTGATGTCCCCGGTATTATACCGAAAACATCACTCTATTCGAATGTGACCTGTTATCAGTTCACAAGACGAACAGTCGGGGCAAAGACATTCTCGAGCAGCCACAGGTTGTCCCACTTATCGAATACTATTGCACCCGGAATAACAAGATTTTCTTCGATAGTATCACAAGTTCCACTAACAGTATCACACTTCTTCAGCGCTCCCCCCTGAGTTGGAATTGCAAGATCCGGAACTACAGCAGCCAGGAACCCGCTTTTTTCGAATTCAACTACATAAAGATAGCCATCAGGTCCAAATTCAATATCGATCACAGAGTTTAATCCTGAAACGGCCTTTGTACAATTTTCAGATGGGCAGGATACATCACGTGATCCAGACTTGATCTTCCATATACTTGCAAGTCCCTCCCGGGTAGGTTCTCCAGCAAAGTTTTCCGGTGCTGACCCTGTAAGTTCACTCACATAATAATCTCCATCAGATCCTACGGTAACTGCAGTGGGAACAGGTTCAACAAAACAATCGGTTTCTTCATCCAAAGGAAGAAGTACCAGTGGGTTATCGGTTTCAGGATCCGAAACCGGGTTGAATGTAGCAACAATTTCAATGTTTCCACTTGAATCTATATTCAAAAGACTATTTGCACCTGCATCCGCAAGCAGAACTTCACTATCGGATAAAGCCGTAAGATGATAAGGATTTGAATATGGTGCGGCAGTGAATCCACCCGGAACTTCACATCCAAAATTTTTCCATTCCGGTTGTTGACCTGGGTTGCCTTCCGGCCAATCGCCACGTGTAAATGCTCCAATATCACTTACAAGCTCTACACTATTGCCGTCTGAGAAGAAAAGACCTGCTCCAATAGCCTCGTCAAGACCCTCTCTGGAAGCAAAAAAACCAGCTCCGCTTACTGCATGCAATCCGTTAAAAAATGAAGGCCTGGGTTCACTACCGGCAGGACTTTCACCAATAACAAATGGAAGTGAGATAATTTCCGATACTTCATTGTTACGAATCTCTTTGATTATGGCAAAGTCGGCAACCAAAATACCGCCGTCAGACACGGCTGCAATATCAAACATTGGTCCGTCAAAAGTAAACTCCGTTTTAGCGGGCGGTATAAATACATCCTGCTCATCATCGGCAGTTTGCCCGACCATACCGGCCAATTCAATGGGTGCTGTTAAATGGTTATTCATTACTGTTTCAGCAATCCCGGCTACTTTTTGTCTGTCAATATTTACGACTCCGTCCGTAACCAGCCTTCGGGGAAGATCTTCAACGGGCAGAGAAAGCACATCAAATTCCGGGGCGATACCCATGTTTCCTGACAGGACCCAAATCACAGCCTGAATTTCCCTGTTGTTAAAATCCGGGTCATCAGCCTGAAGCTCATCCCGGATACTGAAGAAATAATTCAGAGGTTTCCATTTGTCATTGGTCTCCGTGGAGTACCATTTCACACCATTATGGACATCTCCTCTTGAGCGAAGTGGTTTTTTCCATTCCAGGCACCAGGCCTCGGTTTCGCCTGCTTTTACAAACGGATTGGACTCAATATTCTCAATCTCGATCTGAAACCAGCCATCTTTTCTCTCATCGCTTCCCCTGTTTATAGTTACCACAGAGCTGGAAGCTTCTTCTACAACCTCAAGCCCGGTAAAAAGTTCAAGCGAATCCTCAAACCCCGGACTTACGTTGTCATTACATGCAGTTAAATAGATTAAGCCTGCTGATATGAACAGTAAGCTCACTATGATTTTATGTTTCATATTTACCCCTTATTTATCATGATTGTTTTGATGAATGAGCCCATTTCATACATTGTAAAAAATGAGTTCGACGCCAATTTACAATCCATCTCTTTGCCTGCTCCGTTATGACTCTTAGATCTCATCTAAGAGTATTTGAATTTTCAGATAAACGGTTAGCAGAGCTGTCTAAACCATTTCAAAATCCAAGGACAATGATGACTTTTTAATGAAGTGAGGGAAGTCTTGTGAAATTTCAAAACCCATTATCCTCTCTGGGGTTTACTTTAAAAAGCACCGGTTCATTTTACCGGAACAGGACAAGTATAATATTCGGGACTGTATTGCAGATGTATTTTCCACAACTCCTCCGCGATCTCCGCTCCTTCGCGGCCTTCGCGTGAAACCCAAAACAAAGATCCTGCCAATAGTTTCACACCGGGTTCCCAAAAAGAAAGTTTGAACAGGCAGCGCTTATGAGTGAGGTGTGGCTATAAAAAAAAGCTGAGAATCTGCAGGGATACAGTGATTATACGTTTCAGCCAATCAGATTTTTCTTCTTTAAAAAATCATTCAGAATATCACCCAAATCCGGTTTCCCAATCTCCTGCAGGTCATACCCCACGCGAACCATAGGTTTATTCACATTCAGGATCCGGGATAAATCAATCGGAGTACCTGCGATAACCGTATCACAATCAGTTTCATTAATGGTTTTCTCAAGATCTTTGATCTGCTCTTCTCCATATCCCATTGCGGGAAGCAGTGTGCCGATACCAGGATAGATTTCGAAAGTCTCCTGGATCCGTCCCACTGCAAAAGGCCTCGGATCGATAATTTCTGCTGCCCCGAATTTTCTTGCTGCCACAATTCCTGCACCCAGTTTCATGCCGCCATGTGTGAGGGTAGGACCATCTTC
Source organism: uncultured Balneolaceae bacterium (assembly GCA_964517005.1). GTDB lineage: Bacteria > Bacteroidota > Rhodothermia > Balneolales > Balneolaceae > CAYVBJ01. Next base: position 10,971 of record CAZFAJ010000069.1, read on the forward strand.
GACAGCCAGCACACGCTTGCCGCGAATTAACTCCGGCCGGTCAACCGTTACGGGAGATGCGCCATCCACAATTACAGCCTCCGGGTTTACCTTTTGAATATTATTTCGCACGGTTTGAATGCCTTCAGGTGAAGCGGTATCAATTTTATTGATCAGGACCACATCTGCAAGCCGCAGATTTGTCTCTCCGGGATAATAACTGAGTTCATCACCCGGGCGATGGGGATCGGCTATTGTAATCGTCAAGTCTGTTTTGTAAAAAGAAAAATCATTATTTCCGCCATCCCACACAATCACATCGGCCTCCTTTTCAGCTTCTCTAATAATAGCTTCATAGTCGACACCTGCATAAATTACATTACCGCGCGTCACATGCGGCTCATACTCCTCCATCTCCTCAATCGTGCACTTGTGTTTTTCCAGGTCTTCCAAAACGGCAAAACGCTGTACCTTCTGAGCGGCCAGGTCTCCGTAAGGCATCGGGTGACGAATGGCAACTACCTTCAATCCCTGATCCATCAGATTCTCGATCACCTTACGAGATGTCTGGCTTTTTCCGCACCCGGTACGTACGGCGCAGACCGAAATCACCGGCTTACTGCTCTCAATCATTGTCTCTTCCGTTCCAATGAGCACGAAATCCGCACCGGCCGCATTCACTTCCGAAGCTACACTCATCACCTCGCGATATGAGACGTCACTGTAAGAGAAAGCACATAAATCGACATCCAGATCTTTAATAAGTTCAGAAAGGTTCTGCTGGGAGTAGATAGGGATTCCTTCGGGATACAAGTCACCGGCAAGCTCAGCCGGGTATTTCCGGTCATCAATATCCGGGATTTGAGCTGCCGTAAAAGCGACAACGTTATACTCTTCTTTACCTCTGTATCTCGTATTAAAATTGTGAAAATCTCTTCCTGCTGCCCCGATAATAATTACATTTTTTCTCTGTTTTGCCATCGTATTTCCTCACTCTTATCTATTGATATTTCAGATTAGGTAGACATTTATTCTCTATTTGGTAAGATATAAATTTTCCGAAACTCTGTCAGTTTTTCGGAGGATAAGAAGTGAGTATATGTGCACTGTGAAACGTGCAAGGGTCTTATCGGAGTATTAGTAGTTTTAACGTTGCTTGTTTATCAGGTTATACAAACCACTTACCCATAATGAGTCCACATTCGAATCACTTTCACAACCTTTTTGTCCTGGTAAACTTGATAAACCAATCTATACTGAATGTTGATTCTTCTGGAGTAAGCTCCTTCCAATTCACCAACGAGTTTTTCAAAAGGAGGGTATTGTTGAAATGGATCTTCCCTAAGAATCTCAAGCAACTCTTCAACTTTAGACTTCAACCCCGATGAGGCAGCTTTTTTTGCGTCTTTATTTGCCTGTTTTGTATACACGAGTTTATAGTTACTCACCAGTCTAACTCGTCATCCGTTTCTTCCAGTGGAGTATTTAGTCCTTCTTTGATCGAATCTGCCATTCCGGGAATAGAAGTCAGATGCAATGTTTCCTGGATTGAACGCCAGTCATCCTCACTGATAAGGATAGCGTTTGAACGTTTACCGGTAATTTGTATGGGTTCATGAGTATCAGCGGCCTCATCGATCAGGCGATAAATCTCTTTTCGGGCTTTTGTTGCTGTAAGTGTTTTCATGGTTCCGGAACTTAAGTTTTTTTACTTCACATAACGTACGCTATTCCGTACATATTATCAAGTACCCGGTTTGGGTGGTTATACCTGAACAGTCTTGAGGGGTTTGATATGTCTGCTTGGACGATTTGATGATAAATCGTGCATAGACTGCAAATTCAGCCAGAATTCAGGAGTGGTATCGAACGCCTCGGACAGTAACCAGGCTGTATCCGGAGAGATCCCTCTTTTGCCCCTTACAATTTCGTTAATCCGCTGAATGGGTATGTCCAGATGATCTGCCAATTTTTTTTGGGTCAGACCCATCGGTTCAAGATATTCTTTGAGCAGGATGGCTCCGGGATGTGTGGTTACTCTGTTTTTTGGAATCATAATGATTCACCTGTTCTGTTTATGAGTGATAATCTACAATAGCAACGTCATAAGCACTGGAATCCTGCCAGCGGAATACGATTCTCCATTGGGCGTTGATTCGAATGCTATGATAACCTTTGTAATCACCCCGCAATGCTTCGAGCCTGTTGCCGGGTGGTGATCTCAAATCATCAAGAGAAGTGGCAGCATTCAGTATATCCAGTTTATAGGTGGCGGATTCAAGAATATGGGTCGGGAGCTTCCTGACCTTGCTGCTTGAAATGCCATGAAACAAGTCTGACGTTGCTTTATCTCCGAATGATTTGACCATTCTTCAATTTAATGGATTAACGGTATCCATGCAACAAAATTGTTATGCTGTTAATTGTTTTTCTAATTTAACATCTTGAAATGCACGTATACCAAATTTTCTATTTTTCCAAAAATATTCAACGTTGTTTTCTGAATCGTTTTTCCAAGCTCGCGCAATTTTCTTAATTCTGGGATAAATTGGTGGATTTCCTTCTAAAGTAGGGTTCGTTGCGGTTGCTAAGATTAGGTCAAAATGAATTGGTTCGTCATATTCTTTTAATCTCGGCCATGGAATTTGGAGTATACCGTTGTTATCAACTATTCTTCCCTCACTACGAGTATGACTAAGGTTGCCATATGATTGTTCTTGTTTGACTCTTTCTTCTATTATAGATTCCCACTCATCCACTGTAAGTTCATCATTAAAAAGTATATCTATATCGTGTTTCCATGTGTATGTTTCACCAGGCTCAATACCACCTAAAATTTTGTAAGATACTGTTTCATCGGTCCAGGGAGTTTGTCTTCCTTCACTAATATAAATTGCATTGAAAACAATTTTAGAAATTGCATGTTCTGTTCCATTTTTCACGGTAAGTACTACCTGAGGTTGTCGCACTGGAACATCATGAAATTTTTCTCTGAGTCGAGGATGCTTCTTTCTACGCGCTTTATTGTTTTAACCGGATTTTCATTAGCTGAATAAATAATTGTGGGTTCAGTACAAGAAATAAAAACAAATGATATAGTAAGGAAACAATATACTCTCATAATTTTAATATGATTTTTGTAATTACGATAAGTCATTTTAAAATGCATAACATAT
>CAZFAJ010000070.1:0-4167 GCA_964517005.1 uncultured Balneolaceae bacterium
TACAAAATTTACTTATTGATGAATTGGGATTTGAATAACGAAAGGCAAGTCATGAAGTGGATCAGCACTATTTTTTTCACCTTAATTTTCTCAGGAATTTCCATATTGGCAGCTGCACAAGACAGGGGCACGTTAAGGGGAACAATTACCGAAAAAGGCACAGGGGAATCTCTTCCGGGTGTGAATGTAATTATGAGGGGAACCACATTCGGGGCATCTACTGATATTGACGGAAACTATGAAATCAGAAATATCCGGCCCGGCGAATATTCTGTGGAAATCAGTTTTGTAGGTTTTGAGCGTCTTATTTTTACCGGTATCCGGATCAATGAGGGAGAAGCAACTGAACTGAATGCAGAAATTGAACCGGTGGTATTAACTTCTGAAGATGAAATTATCGTTATCGGTGAAGCGCCGATTTTTGACGTGGAAAAATCAACCTCAGGATCAACGGTATCAAGACAGGATATTGCAGCGGCACCTGTCCGCAGAATTGAAGAGATACTCAGTTTACAGGCGGGTGTTATTGAAGATCCCAGCGGCCTGTATATCAAAGGCGGGCGTGCCAATGAAACCGGTTTTCTGATCGATGGCGTATCTGCCCAGGATCCTCTTGCAGGCACCGGTTTTGGGCTTGATCTTGGTTCTAATGCATTTGGCAGTGTTGATGTAACTACCGGCGGCGTGGGCGCAGAAGTTGGAGATGCCACATCCGGTGTCGTATCAATAAAAACCCGTACGGGCAGTGATACCTACGAAGGCAACTTTACACACAAACGGGATAATTTTGGCAATGATAACAGCCGTGAAAGTAATTTCTTTACAGATATTTACGAACTGAATCTTGGGGGGCCCGATCCCTTAACAACAGATATACTGCCGGCAATTGGCCTGGATCTGCCTGGCAAACTCTATTTCTTTTTTACGGGACAGGTATCACTTTCAAATGAGTTTACAAAAAGATCAGCTGATGATCTCAACACCTCTCTAACCGGTTCCGATTTCTTTTCTCCACGGCAGGATAACCGGTGGAACGGGATGATGAAACTTACCTGGCAGATCAAGCCCGGCATGAGGTTTGAAGGTGCCTATAACCGGTCTCTCTCTATCAATCAGAATACCCGGATGCTTCAAATTACCGGGAATGATGTGGCTATAAGTCCCGGTTTCCAGTTTCCTTTCCAGGAGAACCTGGATAATGCCAATACGTTTACCCACGATAGTAACTTGGCATTCCTGAAATGGACACATACCCTGAGCAATACCGCGTTCTATGAAGTGCAGGTAAGCAGGCTTTTTACCCGGCTGAGAGCTGATGCAAATGGCCGGGACTGGCGTCCGGAATTCGTAGACGGGGAGTTTGATCCTGAAAGTATCGTCACCTTTCCGGCTGAAGAGTTTGAAGGAACGGAAGGGTTTACCTTTGTACTGCCGGGCGATGGTTTCGTGAACAACGGAGGTATTGCTACGCTGTGGCATGATCACTTTGCAGAAGAAATTACGGTACAGGGCACCATCAACAAGTTTTTTTCTGACAGAACAAACCAGTTAACGGTTGGGTTTCAGTCCAAGTTCAATGACTATCAATGGATTGATATAACACGTCCCTGGATTGGCGCTCCAATCGAAATTGAACCGGGTGTTTTTTCGCAGACTCTGAGAGTGGGCGAACGTTTTGATGCCTGGCGGGTAAAACCACAGCGGGGTGCTTTTTTCGTAACGGATAAGGTGCGGTTTCGCGGCCTGATTGCCGATGTGGGCCTGCGGCTGGAGTATTGGTCGAGAGGTAACTTTGTGGAAGAGATGATTGATGAACCGCGGTCTCCGATTCCGGATTTTATCCGTGAAGATTTTAAGGATGAAACTTTTGGATTCCTGGGACAACGTTATAAAGTGAGATTGCTTCCCAAGGTAAGAGTCAGTTTTCCCGTGCGTGAAAACCAGGTGCTATTTTTTAACTATGGCCATTCTCTTAAGCAGCCGCACCCAACGTTTATCTATGCGAACCTTGACCCGTTTTTTCAGAACCAGGCTACCTTTCCTGATTTGGGAAACCCAAATCTTGACCCTGAAGTTGATATATCCTATGAAATTGGTCTGAGAAACCAGATTACAGCGAATGATGCATTGAACGTAACGGCATTCTGGAGAGATAAATTTGATTTTGTAACTACTCAAAGGATCATCGTGGATGACCCGACAGGCCGGCCGGTATCCAGGGCGTTCAGGGTTAACGGTGATTTTGCACGCAGCAGGGGTATTGAAGTTACATATATCAAGCGGCATAAAGATTGGGTCCGGGGCCAGGTGGCAGTTACTTTTTCAAGGGCTGAGGGACTCAGTTCTACCAGCAATGACAATATTCAGGCGATCAGCGGTGAGCAGATATTCGGCAGCAATGTGGAAACCCCGCTTGCCTGGGACCGTCCCTGGGATATAAAAAGCAATCTCACCTTTACATACGACAGGAATAACCCGCTATTTGGTATCGATCCTTTGAATAAAATGCAGTTGTTTGTTTCAGGTACCTGGAGAAGCGGCCTCCGGTATACACCCCACGAATTGAGAGGATTTACACGAAACCCGATTACCGGGGAGGCTAACTGGAGACCGATCTACGAAAGAGTATCTGATCCGGCAAAGAGATTCAGCGAAACCGGCCCGGGCTGGTTTTTCGTTGATATGAATTTTCAAAAATGGATCGAAATGTCAGGTACAAGATTTACACTATTTCTTGAAATCTCAAATGTATTTAACAGTGATAACGTCGCAATTGTAAATCCGGTAACAGGTGAAGCATTTAAAACACTTCCCAGTGATCAGCAGAAATTGGTGGAACTAAGAGACGACAGATCGTTCGATGTACCAAATAACGTGAGGGATCCGAGATTTCAGGATCCGCGGGACAGTGGCATACCTGCATTTTTAAATCCTGCCAATTTTCTGCAACAAAGACAGATTATGTTTGGTTTGTCTGTAAATTTTTAAGAAGATCTTCATGAGTATTCTGTTTAAAAACTTATCAAAAATATCTCTCCTGCTTGCAGCAATCTTATTGCCTGCAGTTGCCAGTGCTCAAAGTTTAATACCCGGTTTTGGATCATCAAGGTCAGGGACTGATGGATTTCAGTTCACAAAAATTTCTGTTGATCCAAGAGGAGCTTCCATGGGAAATTCACATGTTGCCGATGCCTTTGATGCATCAGCCCTTTATTGGAACCCTGCACTTGCCTCGCAGCTTGAATCATCCGAGTTCATGTTTGGCCATACTGAATATTTTGCCGGCATTACAATGGAGTATGCAGCTTATGTCCACAGAATAAATTCTTTTGCTTTTGGTGCGTCCGTACAGTTTCTGAATTCCGGAGAAATAGATGAAACCACCGAGTTTAATCCATTTGGAACAGGACGTACATTCCGGACGATCCATCTTTCTGCAGGCTTAACTGCTTCTCAGGCGATAACCGAATTTTTCAGCTACGGGCTCACGATACGATACTTGCTTGAGCGGATTGAAGAAATTGAAACAGAAACTGCAGCTATTGACTTCGGGTTTTTCTATCGCATACCGGACACTCCATTCAGATTCTCTGTGAATATCAATAATTTTGGATTTGATGCTACACCAACCGGAACAACAACACGGCAAACACTGGACGGTGTAGTGGAGGAGAATGTTTTTGAGGAGGTGACAACCCCAACAAGATTTATCGTCTCTTCTGCATTTGATGCCATTGAACGGGACGATATTAAATTGACACTTACAGCCCAGCTTACAAATCCAAGTGATAATTCGGAGCGGTTCAGTTTTGGCGGAGAGCTGGGATATATGGATCAGTTTTTCATCAGAACCGGATTCGAATCAGGCAGGGATGAGATCAAACTTCCGAGTGCCGGTGCAGGAGTTAAATTTCCAATAACCGGCAGAAAAGTTGCTGCTGATTATGGATTCAGCCCGTTTGAAAGGCTCGGAAATGTTCACCGTATTGGAATACGAATTATTTTATAGAAGAGATAAACCATGATGTACAGATTTTCAGTTTTACTTTTGTTAACAAGCCTTCTTTTAAATGGTTGTGATGCTATTTTTAATTCAAAGCAGGATGATACTACCGATGAAATTTTTGAGGAAGGGAGAATAGATCCTACTCTGGAGCGCATTGACGG
>CAZFAJ010000070.1:4267-12862 GCA_964517005.1 uncultured Balneolaceae bacterium
CCGATGAAATTTTTGAGGAAGGGAGAATAGATCCTACTCTGGAGCGCATTGACGGTTATGTGGCGATTGTTCCTTTTTGGGAAGATTTTAATGAGCCTACTGATGTATTTGTCGGTTTTGACGGATTTGTCTATGTAACAGATGCCACAGGAGTTCACGCTTTAGACAGGGCTGATATCGCTCCCAGAAGAACGATTGAATTGCCGGGAGCAGTGAGTGTCACCCAGGACAGATTGTTAAATTTATATGTTGCAGCAAGATATGACACAGTTATCACGGATGTCGATCCTGATATCGAATGGAATTTACCGGCTGTCTATAAAATCAAAAATCTGAACGGTGCCGGAGAAATTGTGTTTCAGGATACATTGATTCATCCGTTTTTTGATGCAAGCAGAAGCACAAGAGCTTCCCGGCAGTTCCGTTTAGACAGGTCCAGGCCTGATAATGACGAACTCGTTGAGGTGACAGGAATTGCTGCTTTGGCTGACAATTCAATATATATATCGAGACGGGGCCCAAGGAATAATTTAACCTCCATAGAAGCTCCTGATAATACCGTTTTGGAATTTACACAGATTGAGGAAAATGGTGTTCTGACTCCAAAAATGAGGAATGTGAGACAAATACGGGCATTGAATCCGACTACTCCCTCATTGTTAAGCGGAATTGGGATGAGTGATATCATTACTTTCATATCACCCCCTCAAAGAGATATCTTTACAGACGATAGGAGTTTTATCATATCTCAAACCAGGCAGGACAGGGAAATTCCTTTTAAAGTACTTCAGATAAATGTTGAGGAAACTCCGGATGGTCTTGTTTTCCAGCCCAATTTTGAATTTTTGATCCGGGATACCACAAGGGCAGATGGATTTTTATATGAAGAACTGAAATTTGAAAGGCCAACCGGGATTGCTTTCGCAGGTGATGCATCGCGGTTTATTTTTGTAGTTGATGCAGATCAAAACAAACTGTTTCAGTTTCAGGCAAATGGTGAAGAAGGTGTAAACCCCCCGCTTGGAGCAGCTGACCGAACCAAAAGACTGATCGTCTCATTTGGAGAACAGGGCAACGGTCCGCGGCAGTTCAATAACCCGAGTGGCGTAGCTTACTTTGATGAAATCGTATACGTTGCAGACAAAGGAAACAATCGCATAGCCCGGTACAAACTCTCTTCTGATTTTGAGAATTAAAAACCGCTGCAATTTATTCTTCAGTCGCGGTTAGCCGGAAATGGCGGATTGTTTTGGTCTTCTATAGCAGCATCCGCGGCTGCTTCCGGGTCAAGATCATTTACAGGCACCCTCTCTTCAACAGGCATAATTTTTTTATTAAAAAGAAGCATGATGATGATAGATGTGCTGATAGCAACATCTGCGACATTAAAAATGTAGGGAAATACCGGTGTTCCGTTAACCTGCAGGTTGAAATGAATAAAATCGACTACGTGACCGTATAACACACCGCCGTATCCCTCGATAATTCCCATTGTAATGCGGTCGGTTATGTTTCCAAGAGCACCGCCAAGAATCAGGCCCATACAGGTGAGGTAAGCAAAATTGGACCTCTTCAGTGTTTTTATGATATAGATGAATATTCCAATCGTGGCTGCAATGGCAATTACACTTATGGAAGGTGTTGACAGCCAATCCATACCCAGTGCCATCCCCGGGTTCTGCGTGTAGTTAAATCGTAACCATCCATCGATTACGGTATAACTATGTAACGTATCATTCGACCGCACCAGATATTTGGTAACCTGATCCGCAATAAGTACCAGGAAAGCAGGGGTTAACAGAACCAGCAATTTTTTGTTTCTTTCTCTCAAATCCGAATGGTTCTGTTTTATCTGCGTTTTAGCTTGGCTTCAATACTTAATTGTGTATGTGGTACAGCTTCAAGGCGGCCCTTCGATATTTTTTTCCCGGTTACCTTGCAAACACCATAGGTTTTATTATCAATGCGTTTTAAAGCATCGTCAAGATAACGAACAAATTTTTTGGTGCGGTTAAAGAGCATATAGGTCTTTTCCCGTTCCTGTGCATCTGTTCCTGCATCAGCCATATGAAATGAATAGGCGGATTCATCAGATGCATTTTCCATACTCTCACGCAATGAGCTTTGCAAAGAGTCAAGTTCCTGAACTGCCTCCTCATGTTTTTTCAGAATGATATCACGAAAATATTCGAGTTCTTTATCTGAATAGGGAGTAATACGTTCTTGGTCGGTCCTTTTTTTTGCAGCCATAGTGATATATTTTTAGTTGTTCATATTTCTTCGTATCGATATTTTGCATTTTTCCCCTTCAATATCCCAGGTTTTTACAAAATCAGATACATCTAAAACACTGTCATCAATATTTTCAGCCAGTGTCTCTTCTTTAATATATTTTTTCATTGCATTAATCGCATCGGTCACCTCTTCGGGACCGTCAAATCCAATAATAATTCGATCTGTGACCTCAAAATCGGCCTCTTTTCTCATATTCTGGACACGGTTAATAAATTCACGGGCGATGCCTTCCTGCAGTAATTCTGTAGTCAATTCAGTATCCACAGCTACAGTAATTCCATCTTCCGTCTCAACAGACCAGCCTTCAAGTCCTGTTCGCTGAATTTCAAGTTCGGTATCGGTGAGGCGAATCTGTTCACCGTTTTCCATGTCTATGTCAATATAACCTTTCTCTTCAAAATCCGTAATATCATCTGTTGTCAGGGAATTAACTTTTTTTGCTACCGGTTTCATCTTTTTGCCAAGCTTTTTCCCCAGCACAGGATAATTGGGCTTTGCCGACTTACTTACAATACCGGAGTCATCTTCCACAAAGCGAATATCCTTAACATTTACTTCATCCAAAATAATATGTTTTACAGATTCAACCATTGAACGATCTTCTTTATTCAGCGGAAGAATAATCTTGGACAGTGGCTGCCGCACATTAATATCGATCTGATTACGAATTCTCAACACGATTGAGCTGACCGTTCTTGCAACCTGCATTTTTCTTTCAAGTTGCTTGTCGATGGCTGTTTCTTCAACAGTTGGATAAAATGAGAGGTGAACAGAAATTTCATCCTGTCCGGTTACATCATTCAACTGCTGGTAGAGCCATTCGCCAAAAAATGGTGCTGTTGGACTAATAAGTTTGGCAAGTGAAACCAGGCATTCATAGAGTGTTTGGTAAGCTGAAGTTTTATCGATGCTTTTACCTTCTTTCCAGAAACGCCGCCTGTTTCTTCTTACATACCAGTTGCTTAATTCTTCTACATATTTTTCAATAGCTCTGGCTGCTTTTGTCGGTTCATAATCTTCCAGGTGTTCATCAACAAGTTTAACGGTAGTATTTAACCTGGAAATGATCCAGCGGTCCATCTCCGGGCGTTCCGATACAGGCAAAGGCGAACCGGAATACCTGAATCCGTCAATATTGGCGTACATTCCAAAAAACGAGTAGACATTGACAATCGTGTTGAAGAATTTTCGCTGAGTATCTTTAAGGCCGTCGGTACTGAACCTGAGATTTTCCCAGGGTGATGAATTACTCATCATGTACCAGCGTACAGTATCAGCTCCATAAGTTTGGAGCATTTCAAAGGGATCTACGGAATTCCCCTTCGACTTACTCATTTTTTCTCCATTTTCGTCCAGAACCAATCCGTTAGAGACTACATTTTTGTAGGCCGGCTTATCAAAAAGCATGGTGCCAAGAGCATGAAGTGTATAAAACCATCCCCTGGTTTGATCTACTCCTTCCGCAATGAAGTCTGCAGGAAAATTGGTTTTAAAGGTGTCTTTATTCTGAAACGGGTAGTGCCACTGAGCAAACGGCATGGCGCCCGAATCAAACCAGACATCAAGCAAATCGGGAATCCTCTTCATGGTTCCTCCGCCAGGAGCTTTCCATGTAATTTCATCAATGTATGGGCGATGGAGGTCTAAATCAGACTTTCCACTCAATGATGCTTTTTTCTTTAACTCTTCGATGCTGCCGATACACTCAATGTAATCAGGATCTTTATCACTAACCCAGATAGGGATAGGCGTTCCCCAGTAACGTTGTCTGGATACGGCCCAGTCTACGTTGTTTTCAAGCCAGGTTCCAAAACGTCCGGTACCTGTGGTTTCGGGTTTCCAGTTAATTTTTTTATTGATAGCTACCATTTTATCCTTAACGGATGTGGTTTTAATAAACCATGATTCCACCGGATAACTCATTAAAGGAGTCCCTTTTCGCCAGTCAAACGGATAGTTGTGGAGATAGGTCTCATGCTTATACATGAGGCCTTTTTCTTTAATTGCCCTTGATATATCTTTGTCGGCTTCTTTAAACCACTGGCCTGCAAATTCTGTGATTGTTTCATCAAACCGACCCTCCCTGTCAATCGGATTGAACATGGGGATATCGTTCTTTTTACAGGATTCGAAGTCATCGGCACCAAAAGCAGGAGCTGTGTGCACGACACCGGTTCCCTCCTCTGTTGTAACATAATCCGCACTGATTACGCGCCAGGCCGATTCCTTTTTATGCTCTTTCAATGCGTAGTCAAAAACAGGATTGTAAATCCAGCCGATAAGCTCTTCTCCCTTGTATTTATCGACAATTTCATAATCGTGATCAATGGCGTTATCAAGACATTTTTCTGCAAGGATATAGTGCTCTGCGGAATCATCAACCGTAATACGTATTTTTACATAATCGAGATCCGGGTTAACAGCGAGCGCCATATTAGAAATGATTGTCCAGGGAGTAGTTGTCCAGGCCAGAAAATAGACATTGGGATCAGCATCGAGCGGGAATTTCACGTAAATAGAGGGATCCTGTGTCTCTTTGTATCCAAGGCTTACTTCATGGGATGAGAGTACGGTACCGCTGCCCGGGGAGTACCACTGTATTTTGTATCCCTTGTAAACAAGATTTTTATCATACAGCTGCTTAAATGCCCACCAGAGAGATTCGATATAGTCATTTTCGAAAGTTACATACGGGTGATCCAGATCCACCCAGTATCCCATTCGTTTTGTGAGATTGTCCCACAGATCTTTGTATTTTAGCACACTTTCACGGCATTTTTTATTGTATTCCGCCACACCAAAATCTTCGACCTGGGAACGCCCTTCTAATCCAAGTTCTTTTTCCACTTCTATTTCAACAGGAAGGCCGTGTGTATCCCAGCCGCCTTTTCTTTCCACTTTAAAACCTTTGAGGGTTTTGTACCGGCAGAACAGATCTTTTACAGTTCGCGCCATCACATGATGAATTCCCGGTTTACCGTTAGCGGTAGGCGGGCCTTCATAAAAAGTAAATGGAATTCCATCTTCTCTTGATTTAAGACTTTTCTCAAATACAGAGTTTTCCTTCCACCAGTTTAAAATTTCAACTTCCGCTTTCGGGTATGTAAGTTGTTTTATTTCTTTAAATTTTTTAGCCATACAGAACGTATTCGTTCTCTTTTATGAAATTCATGATAAGCTCTAAATATAAGAATAATTGTGTAAAGTTAAGCCTTTCGGTGAGTCAGAAATAATCATTCTCTAATTTAAAAACCGTATTAACGATTCAGGCTTGTTTTAAAACGCCGTTTAACAAACAAGATAAAGGCTTCAAATACAAATATCATGAACAAGAAACATTGTCTGGGATATGTAAATCCAAAAAATTATCATAATAATAGTGATAATACACTACTATTCTCTTGTAAACACCGTTTTGAGAAATGAAAGGGTATTAAATTTTCATTAATTTTAAAGAAAAAAATGAATAGAAAAACAATTACCAAAGAAAACCCGTACAAAATCTGTTTCGTCTGTCTTGGCAATATTTGCAGAAGCCCGACAGCTGAGGGTATTCTGCAGCATCTTGTAAATGAAAAAGGCCTGTCTCCCTATTTTTATATTGAATCTGCAGGCACATCTGCCTATCACATCGGCGAACCTGCAAACAGTAAAAGCCTCGAAATTGCCGGCCGGTACAATATTAAACTGAACTCAAGGGCACAGAGATTTGAACCGGAAAATCTGAATGATTTTGATCTTGTTTTGGCGATGGATCATGAAAACCTGTCCAATTTAAAAAGGCTGAGTAACGGGCATGAAACGGAAGCCGCTATCAGGCTGCTTCGTGATTTTGATCCAGAAACGGATACGGGGGAAGTTCCCGATCCCTATTTTGGCGGTATAAATGGATTCGAAAATGTTTTTCAAATTGTTTACAGGAGCTGTGAGTCTCTGTTAAATGAATTAGAACCGCTTATAGACAACTAACTAATGCCGGAAAATAAACTCAAAACACATCTTGAGATAAAAAATTCACTGAAAATCTCTTCCTTCACTTCAGTCTCGGGCGGAAGTATAAACCAGGCTGCAAAGCTGTCTACGGAAAAGGAAACCCTGTTTTTGAAATGGAACGATAGCAAGCCGGCAGAGATGTTTTCCGCTGAAGCACGCGGTTTACGTCTTTTGAGGGAAGCAAACACCTCGTTAAGAATACCCGAAGTAATTGACCTGAACTCTGAAGAAGGTGAACTGCCGGGTTATCTTCTGATGGAATATATTGAAGGAGTCCGGGGTGACGGGGAATCATCAAGAAAGCTGGGAGTTGGGCTTGCAGAGCTTCATTCCGTAACGTCCGTTGCATACGGACTCGACCGGGATAATTTTATAGGCAGCTTGCCTCAGTCAAATAGTAAACATTCAGATTGGGTAACTTTTTTTATTGAAGAGAGAATTAACCCGATGCTTAAAATGGCAATAGACGGGAACCGAATGGACAAGGGTGTGCTGAATGGCTGGAATCAGCTTGCAGCACAGCTCGAAGAGATATTTCCCGAATCGCAACCGGTTCTGATTCACGGAGATCTGTGGGGAGGCAATTACTTTTTTGACAGTCGTGGCCGGCCTGTACTTATTGATCCGGCTGTATACTTCGGCCATCATGAAATGGAGATCGCATTCACCAAAATGTTTGGCGGATTCGCGTCTGAATTTTATGATGCCTATGCGTTTGAAAAAAATATTGCACCGGGCTTCAGCAAACGGGTGGAAATTTACAATCTATACCCGTTGCTGGTTCACGCCAATCTCTTCGGAGGCCACTATGCAACTCAGGTATCTGCTTTTCTGAAACAGTTTGCCGGATAAGTTTCAAACTATCCTTTATTTATTGGTCAAAGATTCTGGCCATAAATGGGAGTGTCCGGGTAGAAAGTAAGCCATGCAAAAGCAAAATAATCACCAAAGATTGTGGGCTCCAGCTGTTTGCCTTTCATGTCACCGCTTAATGCTTTTCCGGTGATATCCCATCTGCTGCCGGTCCGTTTATCACGGATCTCACCATCTTTAAACTCGAACTCAAGATTTTGGCCATCCACAGTTGAGAAGAATACACCTGTGGATCCGTCTTCTCTTGAATTGCTGATATTTCCCTTGTCAAGGGCAGAAACAGCGCCCTCAGTATGAAAAACCACGATCGATTTACCTGCTACTGCATCGTTAATCACTTTCCTTTCGCTCGTGATATTGTAAGGATAGGTTTTTGTTTGTTCATCAATCCTTACGCCAATTACTTTTTGCATCGGCTTCATTCTGTCTGAGGGTTTGTCTTTCAGGGCCCAGGGGTTGCTGTTGATGTCATCATAACCCACATAAGGATTGCGGCCATAGTCGCGGTTGTAGCCGGTATCTTTTGAAAGAACTTTGCCATCAGGATGTATCTCCCGGTACTGTTCGAACGAAATCAGCTGGCTGGGAATAATAGTCAGTTTATCACCGGTGTATTCACCTACAACCGCCTCGCCTGAAAATTGCTGCCACAGCGTTTCCGTTTTTCTGTCGTACATAATCATATCGGAATGACGTAAAAAGCCTGATACTCCAAATTCGAGCACATCACCTTTATGGCGCCTGTCGAACGTGATGGCCGAGTAACAGAGAGGGCAGAATGTAACCAGGATCGGAGTATCTCCGATATGGTCGTTCGTCATTTCATGCCACATCAGTATTTGTATAGGGTAAGCTCTCGCTTCTTCGTTTAATTCAACCATGATAACCGGTTCGGAATCACGCAGCCAGCGGGAGGCTTCGCCGGGAGAGACAAATTTTGGATCATCAATGGACGGTATCCCATCTTTCGGCGGGCCACCACGCATCAGTTCATTAAGGTCAATATTCTTTTTATTGGTATTCGTGCTCCATTCTGAACCCAGCTGAGCCTGAGCTTCGGTAAATGTTGAAAAAAACAGAACAAGTATGAATGAAAGAGTTGTAAGTGTGATAGAATTCATTTTAGATAACCTGTTTTCAAATTTCTGTATGTGTTTACTGACCTGACAGCGTGGCCCGGTGTTTTTTCGGGTCTCCTGTCAGCGTCGATGGGAACTGTCTTTGGTTCACAATGCTGACAGATCCGGTTGGTGCTGTCAGATTGTTAGATTCGAACCGCTAAACATGTACAAATTTCTTTATTTGAAAATATAAATAGATCTCCTCGTACTTATAACGGTTTTATAACATCTGTCTAAACCTTTGATAAATCCGGCTCATCATATTTTTTGATTTCATTATTAGGAGATACATTTCAGTTTGCTGATAACTTAT
>CAZFAJ010000070.1:12962-14044 GCA_964517005.1 uncultured Balneolaceae bacterium
TCATATTTTTTGATTTCATTATTAGGAGATACATTTCAGTTTGCTGATAACTTATCACACATTTGCAATGATATTATGAAAAAGTCTCAATTGAAAAAACGGGCAAGGAATATTCTTATTTTCTTTCTCTTTTCAACGACCCTCATTGTCGGTTTATCATGGACTGCATTCAATATATTATCTGCATCAAACACTAAGTTCAGAATTATCTCAAAAAATCATTGATGTGTCGGGTGATGATATAGTTCTCAATGTAAATCAGGCAATTCCATGCAGAATATTAGTGAGTGAGCTGGTGAATAATTCTTATAAACATGCATTTCCGGAATCGGGAAATATCGGCGGGAGTGAAAAGAAAATTCAAATTGATATCAGACAAAAACAGGATACAGTTCTGCTCTCCGTGGGCGATAATGGAATCGGTTTGCCCTCCGAATTTGATTATAGAAATATAAGTAGCCCTGGGTATACTTTGATACATTCACTGGCAGAACAGCTGGAAGGGAAAATTGTGTTTGAAAATAAAGGAGGTACAGCCGTAACTTGCAGATTCAAAAAAGCAGAAATCAAAGGATCCGCCAGTTCGTTCATGTTTGAAGAGCAGCCGGATCATAAATTTAATTAATTTCTATGCCATTTATTGAAACCATCAACTATGAGGATGCAACAGGAGAGATCAGAAAAGTTTATGAAGATCTCAGGTCGTCGAGAGGGAAAGTCGCTGAAGTGCATAAAATCCAAAGTCTGAACCCCAAAGCCCTGGTTGCCCATATGGAGCTCTATATGGCTACCATGTTTGGCAAATCTCCGCTCAAACGAATGCAGCGGGAAATGATTGCCGTGGTAGTATCTGCATCCAATAACTGTCCTTATTGCATTGAACATCACGCCGAAGCTCTGCAGCACTTCTGGAAAGACAGGGATCGGGTAAATCAGCTGGCAGCGGATTTCAGATCTGTAAAACTTGATGAAAAAGATTTTGCACTCTGTGCGTATGCGAAGCATTTAACAGAAAACCCCGGTGAAGGTGACAGGCAGGCAAGAGTGCAGAGGCTGAGAGAGCAAGGTTTTTCCGACAGGGC
>CAZFAJ010000071.1:0-13862 GCA_964517005.1 uncultured Balneolaceae bacterium
GCGCCAGTTCCGGCGCCATTTTTTCAGGTATGATTAAATCTGCTCAAGTGCGTTACTTTGCCACACGATTGAGGAATCGTAATTTTAGAATATCAGAGTGTAAATTTCACTCCTGCCATGAGAGATCTCGGCATTCCGGGCCGCAGCCCTGCCGGTCTGCGCGCCACGGCATAAACTTTATCATTCAGATTGCGCATATTGATAAATACATTGAACATTCTTGAAATTTGATAATTAGCAGCAGCGTCCAGTACAAAGAAACTGTTGATTCCAGTCTCATCGGGGATGCTTCCCTGTCCGGCAATCGTTCTCATTTTGCTGTTGAAATTACCTTTGAAATCAACTGAAAGGTCTTTGTAGACAACCCCGAGACCTACATTAAACTGATGCGGTGCGATATAGGGAATCTTGTCTCCATTTGTTACATCCGCCCATGGGTTAAAGGAGCTTGAAAAACTGTTTTGGAACTCAGCATCAGTAAATGTATAGTTCATATTAAACGGAACCGCAAATGACAATCCAATTATCCCCGACAGATCTGTTTCATATGCAGCTTCCAGCCCGAGTACCCTTGATTCTCCCGCATTGAACTGAGCTGTGGTTCCCCCACCACCGCCTCCGCCGATATCAGACCCGAGCAAGTTGTCAAAATCATTGAAAAATCCGATGATTTCTGCTCTTGAGTTACCTCGATTATACCGGAAACCAAATTCGTAATTAATACTCTCTTCCGAATCAGTTTCTGCCGAACTGCCGGGGCTTGGCGGAGAAAAACCACGGTGTACACCACCCAGGAAAGTGAGATTCTCGGTAGCACTGTAAGTTAAACCGGCACCCGGAACAAATACATCCACCGTATTACTTCTGACCTGCATACCGACACCCGTACGTTCCGTATCATCATTGGCAAATCTGTCCTGCTTTAAATCAATAGTTTCAAACCGCAATCCCGGTGTAAATGTAAACCGGCCGAATTCAATTTCGTTTTGAACATAAAAAGACCAGGCTTCAGCTGTAGAAATCCGGTTGCTTTGAGTACCCGGTATGCCTGCGGTGGTTAATACCATTTCACGATTCTGCATTTGGAATTCATCTTCCCACTGGAAACGATCCATTTTATCGTAGTGATAGCGAATTCCAACTTCGATTTCATTCGTAAATGAGCCTGAAGCCAGATTAATACCCAAGGCAGTTTGAACGCCTCGTGATGAATATTTCCTGTTGTTGGCCCGAACATTAAGAAAATCGGCGGGTGAATCTATCCGGCCGCGAATCACATCAAGCTCTTGTTGAAATTGATTGGGATTATCGAGTAGGTCTTCAATCCCTGTCCCATTCACGGAATCGAGCTTAAACCAATTTCTCTTGAATCTGTTGTTGTAAGCAGTGGTTGTCAGGTTGATTGTTTCAGAAAACCATGCAAAATGTCTGGCCTGAATTTGCCAGTGTTCGGCATCCATATTATCAACCTGCGACCCTGCATATCTTCGAAACGGTGATTCTTCAAAATCATCACGAGTCAGCCCAAGATAGGTTTCATTTGAAAGTTCGTCATTAAAGCCGCCTTTTATTTCCACTTTTTGAAAAACAGAAGCATCCGGATTTGTCCTGAACATAATTTTACCGTTAAAATCCTTGATATCGAACCCGGTATCACCTCCGCTGAAATCGAGATCTTTAAAACCGCTGTTCTCCATTCGGAAAGCCTCAAGCATAAACCCGAAATTTTTATAGGTGTTTCCAACGGTTGCGTACATCTTGCTTGTATTAAATTCACCGCCACTAATGTCGGCGTTTAAATTAAACTCAGCGGGTATCGGAGTACTGATCAGATTCAGGGTTCCGCCGGTGGTATTCGGTCCGTTCTTAATTTGAGTTGAACCCTTGCGGACCTCAACAGCACTCATCCGGTTTACATTTGGAAAATAATAGGCCGCAGGAGCTGAATATGGAGCCGGAGCGATGGGAACGCCATCTTCCATCAGATTAATTTTAGATGAGCGGTCTACACTTGTTCCCCTCATTCCAATGTTTGGCCGTAAACCAAAGCCATCCTCTTCCTGAAGATTCA
Organism: uncultured Balneolaceae bacterium; assembly: GCA_964517005.1. GTDB lineage: Bacteria > Bacteroidota > Rhodothermia > Balneolales > Balneolaceae > CAYVBJ01. Next base: position 2,072 of record CAZFAJ010000071.1, read on the forward strand.
CTCCGCTAACACTGCGCAGTACACGGTTTACATCGCTGTTATTATGCATTTGCAACTCCTTTGCTGAAATATAAGTAGCAGCACCAGGTATTTTACTCTGCCAGGCCGGTTGCCCTACAACAGTAATTCGCTGCATGATAATTTGATCGAAGATATTGAGTGAATCTTTTTTTGCAGTTTCCTTATCTTGGGCTGAAAGTAAATAGGGTGCCAATGTCAGAATAAATAAATAGCTAACTATTTTAGTTAGTTTGTTAGAGTTCATTTTTAATTCAATTAAGTTTTTTATCGTTATTTTTATAACAAGTCAATTATTATTTAGAATGAGTCTAAATTAAGAGTCTCTAAAAACCAATGCAACTTTTAAATAGAATTAATCTAAATTATTTTTGAGGGCCGTTACCACAACCCGGTTCGAAAACAACTTCATGAGTAACAATAAAATAGCGATCATTGGCGCCGGCATTACCGGGCTTACAACTGCGTACCAACTCCAAAAAAACGGAATGGATATTTCCCTGTTCGAGAAACGTTCTGACCCCGGAGGAGCTATGAAAACAGTTCATAACAATGGGTGGCAAGTTGAATATGGCCCCAATACATTACTGTTAAAGGATGCAGAGATTGCAGATTTTCTGAACGAACTGAATCTTGATACAGAGCTGAAAGAGGCCAACCCGGAAGCAGGAAAAAGATATATTCTCAAAAACAGTTCATTGGAAGCTGCTCCTTCCGGGATTATGGATGCTGTTACCACTACCCTGTTTTCCGCAAAAGCCAAACTCCGGGTATTGGGTGAGCCATTTATTTCGAAAAGCACTGATAATAATGAAACAGTTGCTGAATTCGTAACGCGCCGGCTTGGCCGGGAATTTCTTGATTATGCAATCAATCCATTCGTTGCGGGAATTTTTGCAGGTTCTCCTGAACAGCTATCCATGCAGCATGCATTTCCTCAAATGAAAGAGATGGAAGAAGAGTACGGATCGCTGATTGCAGCTGCTTTTGCAGGAGTTAAAAAAAGAAAAAAGAAAGGCCGCGTGCCCCGCAAATTAATCTCTTTCCGGAACGGCATTCAAACACTGCCGAAATCAATTGCTGCCAACCTTATTAATACCTTTTTTAATCATGTGGTGACAGGTGTATCCGGTAAGCCGGGCAACTGGATGATCACGACAAACCTGGGCAGTTACGGTCCTTTCAGAGAGGTAATTCTGAATGTTCCTGCATATAAAATCAATGAAATTGATCTGCCGGCAGGTTCTCATGATCTTCGTTTCTTTGATGATATTGTTTATCCCCCGGTCTCAGTGATTGCTCTCGGGTTCAGAAGAGATCAGCTGAAGCATCCGCTGGACGGATTTGGATTTCTTGTGCCTGAAGTTGAGAAACGCGAAATACTTGGAACCTTATTCAGTTCTTCACTTTTTGAAAACCGGGCTCCTCATAATCATGTTCTTTTAACCACATTTACGGGCGGTATGAGACAGCCAAGACTGGCAGACCTTGATAGTGAAAAGCTATTCGGGCTTGTCAAAAAAGAGTTATCTGAACTACTGGACATAGATGGCGAGCCTGTTTACAGGGAACACATTTACTGGCCGAAAGCCATTCCCCAGTACCTTCCGGAGTACGAAGCTATTCTGAATAAAATTGAAAACCTGGAAAGCAAACTGCCCGGTATACATTTCGCAGGTAACTACAGGGGCGGGATATCAGTACCTGATTGTATCAAAAGTGGAATATCTCTTTCAAAAACCATCATAAAGAACTGAATTCCTGCCACTCTTTTCAGGTCTTTTTTAAAGTACTTCCGCCTCCTTGGTTCTGAACGAGAACATCTCCATAAGCTGCTGCAATATATTTTTGCTGAACATGGTAAAACGCTCTTGCCTGCCCAATGCAAGGAAACGAAGCAAAAGCCGAAGATCTTTCAGTAAAACGGGCGGATTTGTAACAAGTGTTTCATTCTCAATAATAAAATCCCAGTCAATCTCTTTTTCAAAACTCACGCCGGCTTTGGCCATGCACGATTTATAAATGTTCGCAATAAGGCCATAACCGATTGTGGTTGGATGTAAACCATCCAGACTAAAAATCCCGCCCCTGTCAATAAGCCCGGTTTCTTCATCCAGGCGCAGATAATCTGTGGATATTCGAATATCATGATCTCCCCCCACCAGGTATGCAGTATCCGGATTCTTTTTCAAAGCCTTTACAAACTCAGGCGGAAAAGCGCGGATGTCTTCTTCACCTCTTCTGCGCCGCGCAATTGCACTTACATGCTTATGAACAGTCACTACATGAAATTCATACTCTTCAGCCAACTCCCGTATAATGGTGTTATACTGATCTACCACCTGATCAAGTTCAATCGCATCTTTTCTTGAAAGAAACGGATGGCGTTCCGGGTCAAAATCTTCATCCCAGATCCAGAATCTCGTATAGTAATCAAAATATATAGATTCCAGCTTCACCCTGTCAATGTTTACTCCCCTGATTGCAGGCGGAATCGTTAAGTACGGGATTGTCGGGACAAATACATTTTTGATATTCATTTTTGCAACCTGCCCGTAAAGCCTGCTCATTTCATCCCTGAAATGTTCGGGGCGATACACAGTGCAGTTACGATCGTTATAAAAAGCATGCATGTCACTCTCTTCGGAATAGATCAATTCAAGATTTGTAACCGCCCCCACAATATTATTATGGCCCATGCAGAGAATAAGATTTTCAATGCCTCCATTCTCATCCAGCCACCGGATATTATCTATCAGTGAATGTTCTTCGTATTTACTCTCAAAACTTGGATTTAAAACCATCCGCCCTGTTATGTACATGGCATGATCGGGCAAAACGCTGAAAACAGTATAACGGGGTTCATTTTCTCTTAAAAACTCACGGCATTTCTTTTCTGTCATAAGCCAGCTGTCATTCGCAGCAAAACCCCAGACAGATTGATTATGCCATGGCTCATCCCTGTTTTTACACAGGTTAATCATATTGCCTTCCCAATAATTTTTGATGCGCCTCAGTGTCCGGTAAATATGGGATGCTGCTGAAAGATATTTGTCCCAGCTCAATTCACTTCCAATATCTTCCTGCAGTCCGCGAACAAGCACTTCCATATTTATGGGAATACCGGCCTGGCCTGAAAAGGATGGTTGCTCAAAAGAGACTTCAGGATCAAGACAGTTAGCAATAAATTGCGGAAAATTCAGATCCGTTCGATAGATACCGCCATTTTTAAAGCCCATTGTCATGCTATCACCAAGAGCAGCCAGTCGATATTTATATTTTTTACGGTTAGGCACCATAGATACAAATTTGTTACCTTTAGTATTCATAATTCAGCAATGAAATATAGTTGCATCTTTTAAGTCATTATCACAAAAGTATATGAAATCGGAAACAAATCGGCTTGAAAAATTTCGGGTTGAACGTTCTGAGATGAACAAAAAGATTTTAGAGCTTGATCATCTCGGTATCAAGCGATTTTTCAACCTTGATGCGAATACATATAAAGATGGTGTTCTTCCCCGAAAAACCAAAGAGCTTCTGGGGCTTGTTGCATCTGCTGTTTTGCGCTGTAATGACTGCATCGACTACCATCTTGAACAGTGTCATAAAACGGGCTTCACAAAAGAAGAATTGATTGATGCTTTAAATGTAGCGCTTGTTGTAGGCGGAAGTATTGTAATTCCTCACCTTCGCCATGCAGTTAAAACTATTGAACTACTTGAGAACGAACAGACTGCTTGATGAATAGAATTCTCAGAACACTTCTGATCTCCTTTTTTCTGTTGATAATTGGAAATCAGGAACTTTACAGCCAATCAAAGCTGGAAATACCCACATCAGAAGAAAACGTAACGTATGCCCTTTTACCCATTTTAGGATTTACCTCCGATCTCGGTTTTATAGGCGGCGCCCGGACGCAGCGCTTTGACTATGGTGATGATCCAACCCTGCAATTTAACAATGTCACTCAACTCGATTTAAGTGCATCTACAAAAGGCAGTTTCAACCTTTTACTGGATCATACCCGCATGAAAAGTTTTGGGACAAATATCCGGAGCCGCTATTTAGTGGATGCTATCATTTTTCAAAACACACCCTATTTCGGAATCGGTAATAATTCCGAATTCTCGTCCTCTGCCTTTGATGATGACCTGAATTTCTTCGAATTCCGAAGATTTTTATTTCAGTATAAGGGGCGAAAACACATCTTGCCGATTGGAGATAAGGGATTTCTGGATGCGATGGCCAGTATCAGAGTTTCGACAACCGACCCTCGCTCAAATGGTGAGGAAACCGTATTTGCAAACGACATGCCATTTGGAGCCGATGGCGGTTGGGTGAACAGGCTGGGCTTTGGTTTCGTGGCAGATACAAGAGAAAACGAATTCGACCCGAGAGACGGAATACTGGCAGAAGCCCTGGTCTCCTTCTCGGGTGATCTGACAGCCAGTGATTTCACCTTTACAAAATTTCTTCTTGAATTCAGACAATACCGGCAACTGATTGGTGATATTACAATCGCACAGCGTGTCGAATTCCATCATGTAACCGGAAGTGCACCATTTTGGGAACGGCCCACTTTAGGCAGTTTTATGAGTCTCCGGGGGTTTGTCGAAGGTCGTTTTATCGGAGATACCTCCATTCAGCAAAATCTTGAATTGCGAACATGGGTTTTTTCACTTTTTGATGATGAAATCAGGCTTGGAGCACAAACATTCTGGGATACAGGCAGGGTATATTCAAAATTGGATTCTGATAAGATATTTAAAAACTGGAATCACACATTCGGCGTAGGCGGTGTGTTTTCAATTTTCACTCCCGATTTTATTGTCAGGGGTGATATTGGAATATCCGATGAGATTATCCGTGTTTATGGTGGATTGGGATATGCATTTTAAACGCGACACTCCATAGGTAGGCAAATCCACTACTTTTAAAAAATGTTTACCACTATTTTTTGTCTCATCCGGGTTCGTTATTTTAAATAAAAATATCATTTGTCTTACTTTTAACGGAGCTAATCATGAAGAAAAATGTAGGAAATATCGAATCACTGTTACGGGCATTAATTGGAGCTATTATTCTGGTTGCCGGCATCTATTACGAATCCTGGTTTTTTGTTATCGGTTTAATACTCGTTTTTTCAGGTACCATGTCATGGTGCCCGATTTATAAAATATTTAAGTTTGATACCTATCCGGCCCATCTCGAAAGAGAAAATTGACTGTTGATATTTATATAATCTCAACTTGTGTATCAAAAAGAAATAGTAGACTCATTGTATTTTTGAGTGAGTAACGGGAAATTATGTCCATTACAAAAAAACACCTTTTGATTACATCTGACACTCACTTTTCTGCACCCTTGCTATGTAATCTAAAAGGTTTACCTGTACATCCAGTTCATCTGCCACTCGAATCATTTGCAGTACGAAACGACTGTTCATTTAACGCTCAATTTAAATCTGCTCTTAATGAGATTTGTTTTATCTCTTACGAAAATCTTAGAAATGCGTTTTTCTTTCTAAAATGGTGTGATATCAATGGATTCAGAAATCACCTGAGTCAGTTTATACATATCTGCATGGACCCTGTAACTGCTGAATTTCTTGAAAAAGAAAACATTCCTGCTATTTTACCCCGGCCCGAGGCAAAACCAATTGATCTTCTGGAGCTTATTTTTAGAATTTCGAAAGAGGGAGCTGTCCTCTCCCCCGGCACAAAGAACCGGAAACAGGAATTACCCGGATTACTTCAGGAGTTAGAATTACCTTTTATCGAGTTCGATGTTTGCGAAGAAGAAAAAATCAGTCCTGATAGAGTTAAATCGTATAAAAAAACAGTTTCTGAAAAAAAGCCGGATATCATTCTGTTCCATTCCCAAAGTTCCGTAAACCGGATTGAAGCGGCTTTCCCTGAATTGATGACAGGCAGCGTAATCAGAATAGCAGCAAATACCGGAACAGCTCATAAATTAAACCAAAAAGGATATCAGACAGATGAAATTGCAAACGGTACATGGCAGTCTGTGATTGATCAGGTAGAAAAACAGATTTGACGATCTTTTTTTGGTTTTTATTAAAACAATCCAAAATATTTCGCCTGCTCAAAAACTCTTATTCCGGCTTTTGTCCAACGGCATATACCCCATTCCCTTTTCTGTTTTTTAAGTGCAGATCTGCATAATTCATTAAAAGGCAAAACGGCATCACAACCGGATAATAAAATATTAAGATCAGGAATGCTGCAAGGCCTGCTTTGTTAAACCAGATCATCGGGTATTTCACAGACAAGAGCCAGGCTTTGTGTCCCCAGAAACCATACGTGTAGTGTAAATCTGCTATCCTGAAACCGGTATTCTCAAGTTTTGTGCGAATGTCTTCCTTAGAATAACCTGCCCTGGCGTGCTCTCCAACGAACGAATCATCGTCATTAGCGTCCTCCTCAGAATAATGCGATGGCGAATGCATCAGAAAATATCCCCCCGGCCTGATCGCATGAAACAGATTCCCGATCACCTTGCGATCATCTTCAATATGCTCGAGTACATCAATGCAAATTGCCATGTCAAATGATTCTTCAAAACTTAGCGATAGCAGATCTTTTTGATGGAAATGAATTCTCTCCTTTTCAATGGCGTCACTGAAATAGTGCCGGCAATCTTCCAGGTAATCTTTTTTAACATCAACTGAAATAACTTTCACACGGCTGAATTGCGTTAAAATAAACCGGTCGTACTGGCCAAACCCACAACCTGCGTCCAGTAGCTTCCATTTTCCGGCATTATCAAACACGGTTCCATATTTTCTGATCACGCGCCGCATATGCCAGCTTCTCAAAAAAAAGAGATCCAAAAGGGCGTAAAAACACCGTCTCAGCAGGTGCGATTTCCGGATAATCTTTGCAAATTTATCTTTTACCGGATCATAATCTATGGTGCTCATCGTCCGATGATCTCCCTGATATTTGGCTTTTGGCGTTCAACCTGGCCTTTATTAATCATCTCTCCAAGAAAACCGATTGAGAAAAACTGCACCCCGATCACTACCAAAAGAATCCCAAGAAAAAGCAGGGGACGATTTGCGAGAGGTTCATTTAAGAATATTTTCAGGTAGGCCATGTATAAATTAATAAACGCACCAATAATCAAAAAGAGTACCCCAAGTGTGCCAAACAGATGCATCGGCCTCTGAAAATAACGGTTTACGGAAAGAAGGGTCACAAGATCCAGAAATCCATTCATAAAACGGGAGAGACCGAATTTGGTTTCACCATATTCCCGCGGATGGTGCTTTACCTCCTTCTCGGTTATCTTGCTAAATCCTTCCCATTTTGCCAGTAACGGTATGTAGCGGTGCAATTCACCATACAAGTAGATAGAGTCAATAACTTCCCGCTTATAAGCTTTTAGCCCGCAATTAAAATCATGCAGCGGTATCCCTGTCGACATCCGGGTTACCATGTTAAAGAATCTTGATGGTATGGTTTTGGTCAGCGGGTCGTGACGAACCTTCTTCCAGCCACTCACGAGATCATATCCGTCTTCCAAAATCCTGACTAAAGCCGGTATTTCGGCGGGGTCGTCCTGCAAATCCGCATCCATAGTTACAATATATGTTCCATTAACGCGGTCAAAACCGGCTTGCAGCGCATCACTTTTCCCATAATTTCGCTGAAGCCGTATTCCGGTTACTTGTATTTTCTCTTTTTCAAGTTTCTGAATTACTTTCCATGAGTCGTCTGTGGAACCATCATCAACAAAAATAATTTCATAACTCCAGGCATCAACGGAGGCTTCAATGCGTTCAGTCAGCTTTCTAAGGGATTGTTCTTCATTGAGTAACGGAATCACAATGCTGACATCAACAGATTCTGTATTTCTTTTATATGAAGTTTTAAAATTCTTTTCTGCCAATGGTTTGCAAATTAAGAGAAATCTTCGGATATATATTCTAATGTAGAAGAAAATAAAACTTTTGTCGTCATGAAGAAATTATATTACTCCATTGGAGAAGTAAGTGAAATCACTTCGATCGAACCGCATGTACTCCGATATTGGGAAACCATTTTCGATGATCTCACACCACGCAAAAATAAGGCAGGAAATCGTACATACAAAGAAAATGACATAACATTTATTCTCAGGTTAAAAAAACTGATCCAGGATAAGCAATATAGTACCGCCGGTGCGAAGCAGGTAATCGAAAGTGAAAAAACAGAAGAGAAAACAGAGAAAGCAGCCCTCCCTGTAGAGACTCAGAAAGATTTACAAGAGGTTCGACATTTCCTGACTCATCTTTTAGAGAAATTATAATTTTTCTTTTGTCAGCTCCTTTTAAAACCCATTTGCCCTTCAGTCATTCATTTTTATTCTAATATCTGTTCAGCCAGCTGCCGGTTCAGGATCAGAAAACCAAGTCAGCAACAGAAGCAGAAATTCTGCACACACCAGGACTGCAACGCTTACCAGGTGCAGAACTTGTAGTGCTCCCGGGATCCCAAGCTTTTCCATACCAAAACCAATCAGCATCTGAAACAGAACCAGAAATGCGATCACGACCCCGGTTGTGTAGACAGCACCTTTTATATTTCTGTTTCTCAACAGATAAACAATTGCGGCGGAAAGAATGAAAATAAGCCATGAAAAACTCCTGTGAACTTCATACAGCCAGCTGGTAAACCCGAGCCACATATCACGGGGCGGCACGATTGCCGCATTTTTCACTGCATCAATTTCTTCCCTGACCTGGGTTCCGAGTATCAGCTGCAGCATGGTGAAAAAAAGAATGAATCCCCCCAGACCAAGCAGTATTCTCTTGTTTTGATTACTTAGCCTTACTGCCAGCTTTTCCCTGGTTGCTTTAAATGCGGCATAAAGCAATGTGTTTAGTATAATCATGGCCAGAACCATGTGAATGGTGATCATCCCGGTTTGTAAACCGGATTTAACGACTTGTCCCCCGAGCCATCCCTGAAGAAGTACCAGGAAAAAAGCAATTCCTGAGGCAACGGTTACTGATGGATCCGATTTTCTGTATCGAAAAGAAAGAGCAAAGGTTGCTGTAATTAACAACCCGATTAAAACACCAACCAGGCGATTCACATATTCAAGCCAGGTATGCACCGGGTTGAACAAGCTTGCATCAAATTGAGACGGCAGACCTTCCGCACTTATTGGAGGTATCCACATACCAAAACATTTTGGCCAGTCCGGGCAACCCAGTCCTGCCCCGGCCGCGCGTACAAGCCCGCCGATTAAAATTAAAACCAGTGTTGCAAAAACAGTTGTAAGTGCTGTTTTTTGATAGGTGTTCAGCTTCATCCGAAGTTCTTATTAGTAAATGATATTCTATTCAAATCGGTTAATATAGTTCAGTTATATAAAAGGATTGTAAAGGATTCCAAGTCTTTAATTCGGAATCGATTTTAAAATTTTTAATCTCGATTTGATTCATTGAAAGATTCAATCGGCTCAATCCCTAATTTGATTCTATTTTAACCATAAATTGGTTACTTTTCGTTCTTAAAAATTTTATTCCAGCCATTGAATGGATAGCACAACTACAAAATCATTTATTGCAAAAAGCATCACGGGTACAATCAGTGACTACTATGAACTGACCAAACCCGGAATCACTTTTTCTGTAGTAACCAGCATGCTGATCGGTTTTATTATGGGTTCAGCCGGGCATTTGAACTATCTGCTTATGGCTCATGCAATTGTGGGAACCTGGCTGATAGCTGCTGGCACTGCTGCACACAACATGTTTATGGAGCGCGGGCTTGACGGGCTTATGCACCGGACGAGCAGCCGTCCATTGCCCTCTTCCAGGATTAATTCCCGGCAGGGTTTTCTTTTCTCAATGGCTCTTATTTTCAGCGGACTTTTTTATTTGGTCTTGCTGGTAAATGTATCTGCCGGTATGGTAGCCCTGGCAACAACTGTTTTATATCTCTGGGCGTACACACCTTTAAAAAGAATATCTGCACTAAATGTTTTTGTCGGCGCCATACCCGGGGCATTGCCACCTGTTGGAGGCTGGGCTGCTGCTTCCGGCACTGTATTTGAGCATGGAATGTGGATCTTATTCGGAATCGTTTTTTGCTGGCAGATTCCACATGTGATGTCGATAGCCTGGGTCTGTAAAAAAGATTATGATCATGCAGGGTTTAAAATGCTGCCTAAAAATGATCCGAAAGGCCTCACCACTGCTGCATGGGTGATACTTCCTCTTCTCGCCCTGTTTCCAACGGTGTATAAATTATTTTATATGGACCTGGCCGGAATGTTATTCCTTTCCGGTTCACTGCTTCTCACTGCCGGTTTTTTCTATTATGGTATTTTTTTTGCTATATACAGAAACGCCACGACAGCAAAAAAGCTGATGTTTGCCAGCTTCGCATATCTTCCGCTGATATGGATTGTTTTATTTGCCGACTGGATATTGATGTAACGCGGGGAAATCCCGACACAAAGATTTACAGAACCTTCGACCTTCTGGTCCAAAGCCGATGTGCTTTTTTAGATGTGACACGACTACGGACTTTGTTTTAAAATAAAATTTTTCAGTTTTGAGTTTGAAAAACTATTATATCCCATAAACCACAATAAGACAATTTTTTACCCATGCGTAAATATTTCCTGCTGCTGACAATCCTGATCTTTTCATTTCCCGTGTTTCTTTACGGGCAATCCCACTACTTTCCGGATAAATTTGAATGGGAAACCATATCTCCCGGTGAAGCGGGCTTTAGCAGCCAGAACTTACAGCGGGCGATCGATTTTGCCATTGAAAATGAGGCAGACAATCCACATGATCTCTTTATTCATCTCAATTCACGTACCAATGAACCCTTTAATGAGATGATCGGACCGGTAAAAGAGCGGGGTGAAATGACTGGAATTATTTTAAAAGGCGGAAAAATTGTCTCAGAGTGGGGTGACCCGGCACGTGTGGATATGACCTTTAGTGTTACCAAAAGCTTTCTCTCCGTTTCCGTCGGCCTGGCTTACGACCACGGTTTAATTGAGAGTGTTCATGACCGTGTTCAGACATATGTTCCTCTTGAGCATTTTAATTCGGAACACAACTCCAAAATTACGTGGGATCATCTCCTGAGGCAAACAAGTGATTGGGAAGGCACTTTGTGGGACAAACCCGACTGGGCCGACCGCCCGCGTGAAGATATTACTCCGGAGGTTATCAACCGTGAAAGACATGAGCCCGGAACAGTCTACAAGTATAACGATGTTCGGGTAAATGTACTGGCACTTGCTGCACTCGAAGTTTGGCGGAAGCCTCTTCCAATGGTTATCAAAGAGCATATAATGGACAAAATCGGCGCTTCCAACACATGGAGATGGCATGGCTACGAAAACTCCTGGGTCATGATAGATGGCATGGAAATGCAATCGGTGAGCGGTGGCGGACACTGGGGCGGCGGAATGTGGATCAATGCATATGACCAAGCCCGGTTCGGGTATCTAACGCTTCGCAATGGCAACTGGGACGGTGAGCAGCTGATTTCCGAAGAGTGGCTGAATATGGCCCGTACACCCACGGAGGTACAAAAGGACTACGGCTTCATGAACTTCTTTTTAAATACGGATAAAGAACGATTTTCCAACGCACCGGAATCATCCTTTTTTCATTTAGGTGCGGGTGCAAATGTAGTATATGTAGACCCCGAAAATGACCTTGTGGTCGTTGTGAGATGGATAGACTTCGGCAAAATGAACGAGTTCCTGGGGCTCCTTTATGATGCTATGT
>CAZFAJ010000072.1:0-13757 GCA_964517005.1 uncultured Balneolaceae bacterium
GGCCGATAATCGCATCTTGAAGCTCGGGTCGTGTCAAGACTAAAGTGGTGGGTGAGATCTGACAGTATACCGGCGTTTTTTCGGTTTCTGTCAGCGTCATTAACTTTGAAAGAAGGTGGCATAAGGCGATTTTCTCACAAAACCCAACGCTGTCAAATCAGCCGGCAGGCGGACAATGTCCAGTAGGTGCTTATATGTTTCGAACGACATTTCATATTTGACTAGACAATAGTGTCGTGTCAATGATAAAATATCGGTTTAGTCATTGGGCTTTGACGGAAATGATTCAATTATTTGTATCAAAATCTTCAACCTCGCTATCACCAGCTGAAAGCCTGAAACAACTCAGCCCAAGGCAGCGCCTTGGGTAAGTGAGGTGATTGTGCTCACATCAGGCTGTAAGCCTGAGCGCTTCGCCCCGCCCTGACGAACAATGTGTTGTTGTATAGATCACGAACGAACCCAAATTAAAAATCACGTTTTTTTATAAATCTATGGTAATCTTCAGGGGTATTGATATTTCGGATTTCATGCTCCTCTACAGAGAAATAGTCGCAGTGTATCTCTTCAAAAAATCCCACCACAGAGCGCCGGCCTGATTGCAGATAATCCTCAAGTGCTGTTGCTATTTTTGTACGGTAAATTCCCGCTAAGGGCTGAACGCGTTGTTTGCTTTTGGCTACCAGGGCATCCGCAGGATCGGGGCTACACGACTGAAGTCTCTTCAGGGTTCTGTCTGATATCAAGGGAAGATCGACCGCAAGAATAGCAATCGATGTTCCGCTTGTATTATGCACTGCAGCTAACAGTCCGCCAAGAGGCCCGGCATCCGGAACAGCATCAGGAATTTGACGATGTTCAGTATCGTTGATCGGATAAGTTCCGGAAAGGAGAATAACGCTGTTAAAAAGCGTGTTTGTGCGATTTACAAGATGCGTTAGAAATGAGCTGCCGTTAATTTTAAGCTGAGACTTGTCGCTGCCCATACGCTTTGATTTGCCACCGCACAGAATATACAGATCCCGGTTTACATCCATGGAAGCGAACCATTTGAAAATGGAATGACGGAGATGTCGTCTCCCGACTGGTACGCGGACTCAGGGTCAAGCCTTACATACACATTATTTTTGTTGTAAAGCTGCAGCAGATGTGATTTCATCTGGGCTTTTGCGGATACAGTAATTTTACCTTTCTCAACAGATACAAATCCGGGGACAAAGAGTGTTTTCGTACCGGGATTTTCCAGGGTATTTGCAGCCGACACGATTGAGTCTGTCATCGAAAGTGAGAACATTTCTGAAACTACCCGCCTGGCATACATCTCGGCACAAAAAACCGCTGAAACCGGGTTACCCGGAAGATTGCAAACCGGCATGCTATCCCAAATCGAAAAGGTAAACGGTTTTCCCGGTTTTTGATTGATTTTCCGAATCAGAAAACCGGCTCCCAGTTTTTGCAGTTCAGAATACAGATAGTCGTGTTTCCCTGCAGAAATTCCACCTGTTGTAATGATGATATCCGACTCTTCTTTTAATGCAAGTAATCGTTTTTTAACCGTGTCCGGGTCATCTTCCAACACCGGCCACTCTTTCACCTCTACTCCCGGCCAGGATTGAATAATTTGCTTTAAAACCGGCCCGTTGGTGTTCATACTCTCCTCAATCTCGGAACCGGTAACCTGTAGCCCGATTTTCAAGGGAGCAAAAACCGTGCACTCCTTATTTCCGGATTCAAGAATCAATCCCATTTCATAAGGGCGGATTATACTGCCCTTTTTCAGAACCGTTTTTCCCTTTTTGTACCCTTCGCCCTGTAATCGAATAGGATTTCTGCCGGGTATATCTCTAAAAGTAATTTCGTTATTTTTCTCCACGGCCAGCTCAACCGGAATCACCTGGGTTCCATGTTCTGGAATGGGAGCTCCGGTCATAATCCGTGCACATTTTCCATGAGGAACCGGTTTTGGGTTGGGATTTTCCGGCCTCACTTCAAACGCAACCGGAAATGAGCGCTGTCCCCTTTCCCAGTCATCCTTGCGCAGTACAAAGCCATCCATTGCTGAGTTATCAAATCGCGGAACATCTCTCTTTGCCGTCACGTCTTCAGCAAGGACAGAACCCACAGATTGTTTTGCTGGAACCGAAAGGGTTTTATCCCACAAAGGCACATTTTCAGTAATACGTTTCAGGGCATCATCAACGGATATCATAAACAGGAATCATGAATTTGGTTTCTCTTCGGTTTTGGCCTTCATTTTGTTTTCAATGAACAGTTCCTCTTTCCAAACCGAGTGATCTTCATACGACTCTCTCTTCCAGATAGGAACCCGCTCTTTTAGTATGTTCATAGTTTCTGCTGTTGCATCAAAAACATCTTTTCGGTGGGCACCGCTAATCCCTAAAATAATGGATGCTTCACTCACGGGGACAAGCCCAATTCTGTGAACGAGGAAGATTTTTTTCAGATCATACGTTTCAAACATATTCGCTGCAATTAGCTTCAGCTCTTTAACTGCCATCTCCTCGTAGCAATCGTAGTATAGTTCGATCACTTTCTTGCCGTCGTGGTGATTGCGGGTTGTGCCTGTAAAGATATTTAACGCGCCGGCTTCATCATGATGAATAAATTCAAATGCTTCATCGATACTCAGCGTCTCTTGCCGAATATCCACAAAGAGTTGTTCTTCAGTAGTATTCGGCATGTTATCCACCTATTGCGATCATACTCCGGTTCTCCATATCAGCCAGATTATCCATACCAGCATGGGCTTCTTTTTTAGAGCGGACACTCAGGCGGATGATCTCCTTGAGGTTGTGGCCTTTACGAAGCGCTGCCAAAAGGTCGGCCTCCTGGTTTGAAAAAAGGCAATTTTTCAGCTTCCCATCGGCTGTCAGCCGCAACCGGTTACAGGTGCCGCAAAAAGGCTCCGTCATAGAACTAATGACAGCAAATGTACCAACGCCCCCTTCAACCCGAAAACTTTTCGATGTGGAGTGTTTGGCGTCCTGTAGTTTTTCAATCTTGAAATGTTTTCGGGCCTCATCCAGAACATCCTGATAGGTAATTAACTTTTCTGTATCCCAATTGTTACCGGAAAACGGCATAAATTCGATAAACCGGACATGAATGGGCACTTCTCTTGACCACTCAAGCATCGGAGCTATTTCGTCTTCACTGAAATCCTTCATCAAAACCGAGTTGATTTTAATCCGCAGCCCGGCATCCATGCCAAGCCGGATATTTTTCATCACGCGTTCAAACCGGTTCCGGCGTGTCATGGTCTCAAACTTCTCAGGGTCCAGTGTATCCAGGCTGATGTTTACGGATTTCAGTCCCACTTCAAGAAACTTATCAATGTAGCGGTCGAGAAAAACTCCATTGGTGGTGATATTTAAATCACGAAAGCCCATTTTAAATAAATGATCTAAAATTTCAGGAAACTCTTTTCTGACTAATGGTTCACCACCGGTGAGCCGAATTTTATCGACTCCCATCTCCTGGAAAACAGAAACGATTTTGATCAGTTCATCTACGGTGGGCAGGCGGTCATCCGGGGTGAGTGGAATCCCTTCTTCAGGCATGCAGTACGTACATCGTAAATTACAGCGCTCCGTAATGGCAATTCGCAGATAGTTATGTACTCTTCCAAATGGATCTTTCAGTATTTCCGGCATGTTAACCTCCCGATACGGGTGTTATAAGTGCAATTTCGTCGTTTTCTTTTGGCTGATAATCCAGAGATACATAATTCTGGTTAACTGCCACAACGGTATATGGAGCATACTTTTTCAGATCAGGATATTTTCTGCTTAACAGATCCAGCAAGTACGTTAAATTTTCTCCTTTATCAAGAGAAATCATTTCATCTCTTTTGTTTGTGATCTGGGCAAGAATGCTGAAATATTTAACGAAGACGGAAGTTTTTTTTTTGATTTCCATGTGATGAAAGATACCAAAGTGATTCTTAGCCATCAAAAATTTAAATAAAATAATTGTCTTTAAATCACTGAAAAAATCGGGCTGTTTTAAATAAGCGTAAAATAAAATTTAATTCATAAAATCTAAGTTAGTAATACTGAGTTAACATATAATTCATACTTTTTAAACATGAAAAAATTCTGAAACAGACGTACTTAAACAGAAATAAAATCGATTACCATATATGAAAATTTTAAGCAGAATTATTACGCTTGTCTTATTCACCATTCTGCTCACAGCTTGTGGAGGAGACAAAGACAGAACTCCAGCCGAAGACCGAATAAATATACTTGGTGCGGGTGCAACATTTCCGGCACCTCTTGTAACCGCAATGGCTGATGAGTACAGAGATATTACCAACAGAAGAGTCACTGTTAATTATCAGTCAATTGGTTCCGGTGGCGGCATTCGCCAGTTCATGGAACAAACTGTGATGTTTGGAATGAGTGAGGCATATCTATCCGATGAAGTCATTGCTGATATTGAAGAATCGACAGGGGGCCGTGCATTTAACATTCCCATTACACTTGCTGATGTTGTACCTACCTATAACCTGCCCGGAATTGACAAAGGACTTGTATTCAGCGGCGAACTGCTGGTTGATATCTACCTTGGTAAAATTACCCGCTGGAACGATCCGAAAATCGCTGAATTGAATCCGGATATTGATCTGCCCGACAGGTCTATAACCGTCGTTCACCGCTCGGATGGATCGGGAACAACCAATGTATGGACCAGCTACCTGAGCAGAGTTTCGGATGAGTGGAAAAATCAGGTTGGATTTGCCACAAGTGTAAACTGGCCAACTGGGGTCGGGGGAAATGGGAATGAAGGAGTCGCCGGTACAGTGATCAATTCACCCGGTGCAATCGGCTATAACAGCCTCACCTATGCCATTTTAAATGATATGTCTTACGGCTATGTAATCAACAGTTCCGGAAATGTGATTGAACCGAGTTATGAAGCAACAACGGAAGCAGCAAACATCGACCTGCCAGACGATACAAGAATTCTGTTTACCAATACACCTGCCGAAGATGGTTATCCTATTGCGGGATTTGCCTGGATGCTTGTTCATGAAAACCTCGATCAAAACAACGCCATCCAAAACCGCAACGAGGCCGTGGAGTTGGTTAAATTCCTCATCTGGAGCATAACAGAAGGACAAGATCTGGCTGAACCTCTTGGTTTTGCCCGCATACCTGAAGCTGCATTTGAAAAAAATATTGCAATGATTCGCGAATTAAAATGGAAAGGTGAAACCATTGGCATGGAACAACTGAAAGAAGAAGAGTTAATTTAAAAAATTAAACCGGGCTTACTATACTCAGGATTGTGAAGATCCTGTCCTTTAAAGCTTGAGCAAATGATCAGCAGATGTTATGAAGTCGAATATTCTGGAAGACAATAAGCAGGCCGGGACAAAACGTAAAAAACCCAACATACTCTACCTATGGCTCGGTGATAAAATATTTATCATTGTTGCTGTTATTTTGGGCAGCAGCGTAATTATTCTTACAGCAGGAATGGCCTTTGTTCTGTTTGAAGAGGGTAGTTCTACCTTTTTTGAATTTGGTTTTTGGGGATTTATTTCAGAAACAACATGGGATCCGGCTGTTGAATTGGTTTTTGGTGCCTGGCCTTTTATGATCGGTACTTTTGTTACCAGTGGCGCCGCCCTGTTGATTGCCTTTTTTCCCGCCCTTGCAGTCGCTATTTTTTCAGCTGAATATGCCCCAAAATGGCTTTCAGGTATTGTTGACAATCTTATCCAGCTGATTGCTGCTGTACCCAGTGTAGTTATCGGTATTTGGGGTATTTTTGTACTTGCCCCCTGGCTTCGTGACACCTTATACATGCCTGTTTTTACCTGGGCTGAAGCAAACTCTCCGGGATTGCTTCCTGTTTTGGGTAACCCGACGGGCTATGGAATAGCTACGGCTACGATTGTACTCGCTTTGATGATTGTTCCCTATACAACAGCTCTTGCCAAAGATGCCATTAAAAGCGTTCCAAAGGAACAAAGAGAGGCATCCTGGGCACTGGGATCTACCCGCTGGGAGGTGATTCGAATGGCCGTTCTGCCCTATGCGCGCGGCGGAATTATGGCAGGTGCTATTTTATCACTCGGCAGGGCTATAGGCGAAACCATGGCTGTAGCTATGCTTATTGGTAATAAAAATACCCTGCCGTTCTCAGTATTCGGAGCCGCCGCCACCATGCCCTCTGTTATTGTAAATGAATTCCGCGAAGCGGTAGAAAGCCTTCACTTGTCAAGCCTGATGGCCGTTGGATTTGTCCTTTTTCTGATTGCGCTCATTGTCAATTTAACTGCTGCATACATCAAGCGAAAGCTTTCCATAGGCGGAGGCCAGGTCGTATGAAAAATCTGAAAAGGCGACAAATTCACGACCGTATCATCGAAAGCCTTCTGGTCATTTCAACAATCGTTGTACTGCTTCCTCTCGTAATTATTATCGCACACGTAATTATAGAGGGAATTAGTGCACTCAATTATGAATTCTTTACCGAAGAGCTGGGATCTCCGTCGAGAGCCATTCAGGGTAAACCAACCGGACTTATTCACACCATTCTGGGTACAGTTGTTGTTGATATGCTTGCCCTCGGGATAGCCGTTCCGATTGGGGTTGGCGCAGGGGTTATGCTTTCCGAGTATCCCGAACATGCGCTGAATCCAACCCTTCGGATTATGAATGATACCCTGAACGGCATCCCCGCCATATTAAAAGGACTTTTTGCATTCGTGCTGATTGTGAAGCCGATGGGTACTTTTTCCGGGCTTGCAGGCGGCGTTGCACTCAGTTTTGTTATGATTCCGATTATAGCCAGAACCACTGAAAGTGCCTTGCAATCTATTTCATGGACAATCAGGGAGGCCGGGCTTGCATTGGGCATTCCCCGATGGAGAGTCGTTCTTTCTACAGTGATTCCGGCAGCCAAAACCGGCCTTGTTACCGGTATTCTGCTCGCATTTGCCCGGGCAGCCGGTGAAGCAGCTCCGCTACTTTTCACTTCCTTTGGAAATAATTACCTGCCTAACAGCTGGACCGGTTTTTTGTTAAGTTCAGTAGATACCTTGCCCCAAAGACTTTATAGCCTTGCAATTAGCCCTTATTCACAATGGCACAGTATGGGTTGGGCAGCAGCCATTATATTACTTGTTTTTGTAATTTTTGCATTTATTGTTGCAAGATTTTCAACACGTGATAAAATGCAGAGAGCATGATGAACATTCATAAACGATTGTATGAAAACAAAAGAAATTAATTCAGAGATTTTAACTAACCAGGAAGTCGAGTCTGAAACAATGAGTTCTATGCATTTACAAATGGAAACTAAAAATTTAACGGTTAAGTATGGATCCGTTGTTGGCATACGAGATGTATCCATGCCTTTTAAAAAGAATACGGTTACAGCTCTGATCGGCCCTTCCGGTTGTGGTAAGACCACTTTTCTCCGTGCATTAAACAGAATGCACGACCTCACAAGAGAGGCAAAGGTTGAGGGTGAAGTTCTTTTGGAAAACAAAAATATATATGATGAAGACGTCAATCCTGTCATCATCCGAAGAAAAGTAGGCATGGTATTTCAAAAACCAACACCGTTTCCAACCATGTCAATCTATGACAATGTTGTAGCCGGACTCAAGCTGGTTGGAACTAAAAATAGAAATATACTGGATGAAGCTTGTGAGAAAGCACTCCGGCAGGCCGCTCTTTACGAAGAGGTAAAAGACAGATTGAATACGGCGGCATCAAGCCTGTCTGGCGGGCAGCAGCAAAGACTCTCAATTGCCCGGGCATTAGCTGTTGAACCTGAAGTTATGCTCATGGACGAACCAACCAGTTCACTTGACCCGCAGGCAACGTCACGCATAGAAGAATTAATTGGTATTCTAAAAAAAGATATAACCATTATTATCATCACTCATAATATGCAGCAGGCAGCACGGGTTTCTGACAAAACAGCCTTTTTCTATGTCGGTGATTTAATCGAGATTGGCGACACAAAAACAATATTTACAAATCCTGAAAAAAAACAGACAGAAGATTATATTACTGGACGATTTGGATAATATCAGCCACACAGCAACTAAATCACAAAACATTATTTTGACACAGGAGATAAGATGAGCTCAGTAATTCAGGAAAACCTTTCAACTCTGCAAAACAAACTGGACAATATGGCTGATTTGGTTGTAAAAGCTATTAACAGATCCGTAGATGCTCTGATAGATAAAGACGTTGAAGAGGCAAAAGTAATTAAAAGTGAAGATATCTTTATAAATAATCTGAGATGGGAAATTGAAGAGGATTGTATCTCCCTTATTGCAACCCAGCAACCGGTCGCTTCTGATTTACGTGAATTAATTTCACTGCTTAATATTATTACTGAACTTGAACGGATCGGCGATTATGCTGCCGGCATTGCGAAAATAACGATATTAATAGGCGAAGAAGAGCATATTAAGCCATTAATTGATATTCCGCGCATGAGGGACATTGCCGTTGACATGATTCAGAATTCATTGAAGTCCTACCTTGATAAAAACGAAGAATCAGCACGTCGAATTCATAGCCAAGACGATGACCTGGATGAACTCTATGTCCAGGTTTACAGGGAGCTAATCTCTTTCATGATTGAAAAACCGGATAAAATTACAAATTGCACCTATTTGCTTTGGATAGCTCACAACCTTGAAAGAATGGGAGATCGTGTTACCAATATCTGTGAGAGAATCATCTATTTAGTATCGGGAGAGCTGGCCGAGGATTTATAGTTATTTGACAACAGGTTCCGGATCTGAACATCTGGCTTCACAATAATCACCTACACGATTTTCTTAATCAAAATTTTTTCACACACCTGTTAAGAATACATCGCGTTCTTAGCGCGTATTTTTTCTCTGCGAACTTCGCGTGAAACCCCTGTGGCAGGATTTTACAAACCTCTGATATCAAACAAAGAATTTGAGATTTTCAACTATCTTCCTATTCACTTTCCGCATTTAGTGCATAATAAAAAGGCAGTGCAACCAGCAGTGTGCCGCCAAGCACATTCCCGATAGCTGCCGGAATCAGGTTCCATGTAACCGCAGTCATCCAGCCAGGCCCAAGATCCAGTGGTATAGCCAGCGAAAAATAGCCCATATTCGCCGGACTATGCTGTAAGTTCGCAGCTACAAAAAGAGAAACCAACAAAAATACAGGGATATATTTACCGATGATGGTGCGTCCCATCAATCCGAATATCGCAGCCATTCCCACAAGCCAATTGCCAAAAATTCCTGAGATAAGAGCCTGAAACCAGGCAGAAACCGTTCCCTCCGAATGGTAGTACATTTTTTTCTCAACTGTCTCACCCAATACCGATAGTATCTCAGAAGGATATGACTGCGTATAGGAAAGCAGCCCGCCGACGGCCAAAGCTCCGATCGCATTACCAAAAATAGCGATAATCCAGAATTTAGCGGCACCTGCTGCAACATCTGATCTGCTGCAGTTCAGGTAGGAAGCCGGCAGCACCACATTGGTCTCGGTGAAGAGAACCGCATGTGAAAGAATCACCATGAAAAAACCAACCGAAAAACCAAATCCCTGCAGTAACAATTTAACACCAAGCGGATGAACCCCCGCCGAGAGCAGCACTGAAAAGAGTGCGCCAAACGTAATAAATGCACCGGCGAGAAGCGACAGTACCAATATTTTTCCAATACTGTATCGCTTAATATGATCAGTAGTTTCGCGGGTAATCTCTCCCACTACATGCTCAACATCCAGAAACCGGTTTGGAGGCGGATTATATGTATCACTCGATTCCGTTTCTTGCTGATACCCCAAATCTTTTTCATCCATATTGCAAACCAGTTTTAAGCTTTAGAAAAATAAAAATAACATATAAGTTATCAAACCAGATCACAAAAGTATAAAAATAGACAGCTACATATCATAGCTATTCATTTTTAATGAACACGGCGGTGGCCATGGGTTAAGAGCGGAGATGGTAAATGGGAGCGCCGTAGGTGCGATGTATCCCTATATCTCTACGACAACCCTACAGTCTTTACCCACAATTTTAAAAATCGCCAGGGAATGATCTTTTTTAACATTCGGTTTTTCATGTATGCCGATAAATGCGACCTTGTACCGGTTTTTGAGTCGTGAGTCTGTGAAAAATCAGATTGAACGATGGGTGGTCTATCTATCCTTCACATTTTTCCTCGGCCATCTTGTCCTCATTGGCCTTCGAAATCTTTATCCCGGCGTGGAATTGCTGCAGCCACTGAACCCCAATTACCTTTCAGCCCTCTACACACCGTTCAGTATAATCCTTGTATATGAAGTCTACCTGCTGATCCTGGCACTGCCGCTCTCCTTCACCAATTCGATACGGAAGCAGTATGAAATCATCTCTCTCATTATCATCCGGAGGGTGTTTAAAGACATCTCGAAATTCGAAGATTTTGATCAGCTTGCCGCACAAAAAGATGTGATTCTGCAGATTGCAACCGACCTGGGCAGCGGACTGCTTCTCTTTCTTCTCGTTGGCGTATTTTACCACGTTAGCCTGAAGCGCAAATCGATCCGTTCACTTACCGAAGACCAGGTGCGCCGTTTTGTTTCCATTAAAGAGACAGTGGCATTGATCCTGCTTTTTCTCTTTACCACTCTCACAATGATATCGGTCTATGATTTCGGAAATGAGGTCTACCGACTGGTCATATTTGATGACCCGTTTACGCTGGATCTGAATGTGATCTTTTTTGAAGAGTTTTATACAGTGATGATTTTTTCTGATGTATTCATCTTCATCGCCTCTTTTATGTTTAGCCAGACCTACTCGCGGCTGCTGCGTAACGCAGGCTTTGTGAGTAGTACTGTCATTTTGCGCATCTCCCTCTCTGCTGATCCTGCGTTCAGCGGATGGGTGGCCGCCGTAGCACTGCTAACCGGTGTCTTATCTCAACTGATCTATGTCTACTTCAGCCATCTCGAAAACAAATCAGAGGATGTGGAACAGTGATACCTTATAATTGCTATCCACTCCAGTGATTAGTCACATATGAAATGTAGATCGAAACTTTTCAGCATGCGCGGCGCCTTTCCGCGCGTCTGACAGCGTTGGCCCAATGGGAGTAAGTTCAGGCAGCCAGTGGTATGTTCCTTGCCTTAACCCCCAACGCTGACAGATCCGGTAGGTGCTGTCAGGTTGAAGATACAAGACCTTTAAGCACCTACTGGACATTGTCCGCCTGCAGACTGATCTGACAGCGTTGTGTTTTGTATGAGTATATCATTATCTGATTTTTATTTATTTTACCAAAAACTATGGCTAACAAAATTTTAAAATGAAAATCCTAATCTACCTTTTCATATTTATCGCTGCTCTTCTGTTCATACTCTTCATGTGGTTTTATTTAGGGCGGGCAATACCTGTCTGGTCGGCACAGTCAAAGATGGGGCCCCCTGCCGAAACCCTTGTGGTGGATGGTGAATCGTTCAGGGACCTTAACAAGAATGGTATCCTGGATCCCTATGAAGACTGGCGCCTGCCGGTTGAGCAGCGTGTAGAAGATCTTCTTGGCAGAATGACCAAAGAGGAGAAAGCCGGCCTGCTGTATCACTCGTTTATTTTTGCCGGTAAAGGTGGTGAAAATGCCGGACTTCTGAACCCGATGAATATCCTGCCTGTTGAATCTGCACTATTCAATAAGCATATGCGCTTTTTTAACCTATATGATATACCGCCCGGAAAAACGGCAGCTATCTGGCTGAACAATATCCAGAAAATGGCTGAACGCACACGCCTGGGTATCCCCGTTACCATAAGTTCAGATCCGCGTCATACAGTCCTTAAGGATGGTGCCGCTATCGGGGTGTATACAGAAGGTTTTTCAAAATGGACCGAGCCGATCGGATTTGCCTCAATCAGTGATGCGGCATTTACAAAAAGATTTGGTGAGATTGCGGCAAAGGAATATCGTGCCATCGGCATTCACACAGCCCTGCACCCGATGGTGGATCTTGCAACGGAACCGAGATGGGGACGCATCAGCGGTACGTTTGGGGAAGACGCACAGCTAAGTGCCAAACTCGGCTCTGCCTACATCCGTGGTTTCCAGGGGGATTCATTGTCATCAAAAAGTGTGTCGGTGATGACCAAACACTTTCCCGGCGGCGGGCCTCAGAAAGATGGCTGGGACCCGCATTTTCGCTACGGAAAAGACCAGGCCTATCCGGGTGATAATTTTGACCATCACATAACCCCGTTTATCTCGGCCATCGAAGCCAATACAGCTCAAATGATGCCTTATTATGGGGTTCCAGTCGGCCAGACAAGTGAAGATGTGGCATTTGGATTTAACCGTGAAATACTTACGGATCTTCTCAGGGATTCGCTGAAGTATGACGGCATCATCTGCACGGATTGGGGTATCATCAATTCACAGTCACTTTTTGGATTTGAAATTGTTGAACATCGCGGTTACGGAGTGGAAGACCTGACACCTGAAGAGAGAACGCTGAAAGCTATTCAGGCAGGTGTGGACCAGTTTGGCGGCGAATCAACACCGGAGCACGTAATTAGCTTGCTGAACCAGGGAAAACTGACGGAAGAACGCATTGATGAATCAGTACGCAGGCTTCTGAAGCTTAAGTTTCAGCTCGGGCTGTTTGAAAATCCCTACGTTGATCTTGAAACCGTTGAAGAGAAGCTGTCAACGGATGAAGCTGTACGGATGGGTTTTGAATCACAATTGCGCTCCCAGGTGTTGCTTACCAATAAGGAGTTTGACGAACGACCCCTGCTGCCGTTTACACCCGGAGCGGTGAAAATATACGTAGAAGGCCACGATCCCGATGTCGCTGCCAATTATGGAGAGGTGGTTTCAGATCCTGACGAAGCGGACGTTATCATCAAGAATATCCCGCCGCCTTATGAAGAAGGATATGGCAAACTGGTTGGAATGCAGCTTTTTCATGAGGGACGGCTTTATTATACGGAGGAAGAACTGGCACCGGTGCTCGATCTGATCAATAAAAAACCGACAGTAGTTACCACCTACCTGGAGAGGCCTGCAATCCTGACGGATATTGTGGAATCTGCCGGAGCTGTACTCGTCAATTTCGGAGCCACCGACGAGGCGGTGTTTGATATTCTTTTTGGAAAATTCAAGCCGCAAGGAAAGCTGCCCTTTGATATGCCCTCCACTTGGGAATCGGTGCTGAATCAGCGCGAGGATGTCCCCTTCGATCTTGAAGATCCGCTATTTAGGTTTGGGTATGGATTAAGTTATGAATAAAATTGTACTTAGTTTTTATAAACTCAAAATTGAAAATTGTGAATTCCAGAATGCACCTGGTGCATCTTGTTTGTAGTTCCGGCCATAACATAAGTGAAAACATAGCTGTCCAAAACATTTTAAATATTAAAAAATACCGTTGTTTTTAACGAGTCTGGAACAGTTTTTTGGGATTCCTGAATTGAATCCCCAAACCCCTGATAAGGGGTTGAATGTGAATAGCCCCGACTCCAATGAGTCGGGGTGGGAGCAGGCGAATTCCGGGAGACCCCGAATGGGGTCAAATATCCCTTATTGCGGAATAATCGGCCATTTATTGAACCCCATTCGTTAGTGCCATATGGCACAATAGTAGGGGTTCCTCAATGGTCAAATCTCTGAATCCCCGCATTTCATACGGGGCTATTCATGTTGAACCCTTCGGGTTCGAGAAAAACGTTTTGGACAGATGTGAAGT
>CAZFAJ010000073.1:0-13736 GCA_964517005.1 uncultured Balneolaceae bacterium
CAGGATTTGGAAACAGCGGAAATTGTTGTCGGGAAATCCCTCCCTCTCCGCATTTAAAGATTTGAGTTGAGGTTTCACTTCAGATAAAATCTGGTTAAAAAAATACGCGTCAGTAAATTAATAAAGTGGATGAAACTTATTAGAGACTAATCCTCGTTATCGGCAATCCTTATCATTAACCCATGCGTTCAACTCTTTGTAAGCAGAAAGCTCTGTAAGATTATTACAATAAATTTAAAAGTCTCTTAAATGTGTAAATCATTGATAATCAATCAGATAACAAATTCTATAGCTTTTTTTAATTAAAGCATTTAAATGTGAATTCATCGTTAGAGGTGATACTTTACAGGCAGAATCATCTGCAATTCCAGGAAACGGAATTTTATTGAAGGAAAATAATCTTAAGAAAATGAAAAACATAATAACACGTATCGGAATCATCACATTAGTACTCAGTATGGCTTTCTGGGGACATCTGAAAGGGCAGGAAAGTAAAGATTACAGCCGCTTAAGTGTCGTATTGTCTGGCGGTGCAACAATAGGAAATTATGGGGAAGGATTTAAATTTTTCAGAAGCAGTCTGAATATTGAAAATAAAACAACCCCATCATTCGGAGCCGGCCTTCAGTATGCAATAACACCACTTTGGTCTGTAGAGGGTGGTTACAAATATATGCGGGCAGAAGCAGTGAACAATTCATTTGAAACTGATATAAATTCTATAACAATTAAAAATATTGTTAACCTGAATCAATTGTTAAAATTGAGGGACGTATCAAGCTTTATCAATCCATATCTTACAGCCGGGGCCGGAATTGACTTTTTCAGTTTTGAATCGGATGCAGAAAGCTTTGATGAAACAGAAGCCAATTTTAATGTGGGAGCCGGAATTGCATTTAACATATCTGACAGGTTCGATCTGTTTACTAACTATGAATATCATTTTTCTGCGAATAATATTGACAATAAAAGAGGAGGATTCGGTGCAGATGTCATGGGTACGGCTACCGGTGGTGTTCGAATTAATCTTGGAAAGAAAGGAAAAAAGCATCTTTCATGGAGTCCGCTGCCTGTTCAAATTGCACAGACAGAGTTTGATCAGCTTGTTGCCGATCGTGAGAAATTGAATGAAACACTTCCTGAATATGAGGAACTTCAGAACTTACTGGAACAAAAAGAAGATGAACTGGATCAGGTTCGAAGGGAGTCAGAGGCTACTATCGCAGGATTGAATCAAAAAGTAGCAGATTTGGAGGCAAGGTTGAGTCTGCTTCAGTCTGAACGGGACAGCCTCCAGGCTGAAAATGAAAGACTCAGAGAAGAATGTGATTGCGGCAGTGAGATTGCACCGGGACACTATGTTCAGATATTTGCTGCGAATGAACTGAATAACGCAATTGATGTTCGTAACCGTGCAATATCAAGACTGTCAAACATTTTAAGTTCACCGGAAGAGATGGTTTTTATTACCAGCAGAAGAAGTTTTTATGAGGTGCTGATCGGAGTGTTTCAAAGAGTTGGTGACAGCACTGCAACTCTTAACAGTATGAAAGAAGTCCATAATGATGCATTTCTTAAAACCATACCACGGCCAGATCACCTGAAAGAACTTTACCAAGATCTTGAAAAAGTTAATCTGAATAATCAGGAATAATAAACATTTACATAAGAAACCAGGGAATTTACTCACCCGATATTGTAGCGATCAACCTGCGATTACCTCCACGGTTTCGATGCTCGCATAGGTAAATTCCCTGCCATGTTCCAAGGTTCAATTTTCCGTTTGTTATTGGAATACTTACCGAAGTGCCAAGAATGGAAGCTTTAAGATGCGACGTCATATCATCAGGTCCCTCAAGAGTGTGTTCGAACAGACTGGAATCTTCAGGCACCAGCCTGTTAAAATGTGATTCAAAATCTCGGCGCACAGAGGGATCTGCATTTTCATTTATAGCCAGTGATGCGCTGGTATGCTGAATAAAAAGATGTAATATACCTGCAGAAATTTCATTTATGACTGAGAGCTGGTTTAATACTTCATCTGTTATCAAATGAAAACCCCGCTTCTTTTGATCTAAAGTTATTTGTTTCTGCTTCCACATAATTTTTATCGGTTTTTTACCTTAACTCAGGATTTAAATACAAGTTTGAGTTGATACAGTTTTTCTGCTTTCGTTCAATCACAGTCCCCATATTGAACGCGTGTAACCTTGTTCATGTTTTTATGATAAGAATAGAAATTGTGAATAAAAACGTGAAGAAGAAATGAGTAAGCCAGAGAAAGAGACACTGAGAGATTACACAACGGATCTATTGACACTCGAAACCCATCTTTTAAATGCGGTAAAAAAGCAGAAAAGTTCAGAAAAAGTGCGTATAGGGGAAGCCATTGAGCTCCTGCATGTGTTGGATAAAACACTATCCGTGCATACAACAGTACTTGAAAAAAAAGTGAAAGAAATGAATGGTGAAAGAAAGAGTAAAATTAAATCAAAAATTGGTTCATTTACCGGTCAGATAGCCGGATTAGTGGATACCGTACGTGAAGATCCCGTATCCAAAATGATGCGTGATGACTACTGTTCGTTATCCATGATTGCAATCGGATACACCATGCTGCATACACTGGCACTTGCAGCCAATGATAAAGAACTTGCAGAATTGAGTTCAGGCAACCTGTCTGACATAGCTCAATTGATTACTGAAACAAGCAGAGTGGTTCCTGTTGTTGTAGCTTTAGAAACGACAGATGATGAAGAGAAGGCTTCAAAAATATGGAAAGAGGCACTTGAAAATACCCAGAATGCTTGGAGTGCGGAAAACATTGCAGACAGGCCTGAAATTGTAAGTGCTTAACGTTGGTTAGGTGAAAGAGTAAATGGATACAGGTATAGTGATCAAGCAGGATTTCATCTGCTAAGGGTAGTCATTCGATTTATGCGCCCGTGCAAACGGGCAGACGGCTGATATTGCCTTTTTAATACACTTTCAGTATCTACCCAAATAACCCGGACACGGCACCGCCATCATGACTGATGGTCTGACCTGTAACATAGGATGATCTTGGTGAGAGAAGCCAGGATGCCAGTGATGCGAGTTCGTCAGGAGTTCCCATTCTCTTTACCGGTATTGAATTTTCCATCTCCATTTTTGCTGCTTCATAACTGATGCCTTTTGACTGACTCTGTTTGTCTATCACTCTTTTGATAGCAGGCGTATCATGTGCTCCCGGTGCTAATACGTTTACAGTTACTCCATGGCCGGCAATTTCGGTTGCAAGGGATTTGGCAAAGCCTGTAACTCCTGCACGGAAAGCGTTGCTCAATACCAACTGCGGGATGGGCTGCTTGACAGATTTACTCTCAAGAAAAAGAATGCGGCCGTATTTCTGTTCTATAAAACCCGGAACAAGTTGCAGTGAGAGTTCTATTTTCCATCTCATCACCGATTGCCAAGCCTCATCCCACTGCTCCATTTTTGTCTCGAGAGGTGTGGCGGCAGGCGGGCCACCACTGTTAATAAAAGCGCCATGCAAAGTATTCCGGGATGTTTTTTCAAGAATGGCTTCAATGGTTTTGATATCTGTAAGATCTCCGGCGATAATATCTGCATGTGATCCGAAATGGGAGTAGATACTTTTGAGTAGTTCTTCACGCCGGGCCACGGTAATTACATGTGCACCTTCCCGTAGTAATGCTTTAGCTGTGGCGCATCCAAATCCGCTGCTTGCACCACACACCAAAAACCGCTGATTATGAATGTTGAGATCCATAAAAAAGATATTTTTTTATTAGCAGAAAATGTTTAATAGTCAAAATAAATCCGTAATTTAAAAAGCTTGGCGTCAAAATATTCTGATGCCAAATAATAAAAATAAGCCAATTAACGTAATCCGGTAAATCGGAATATATAAATAACATGACAGATATCAGAAATATAGCCATCATTGCGCACGTAGATCACGGGAAAACGACTCTTGTGGATCAGATGCTGAGACAAAGCGGAACATTTCGCGAAAACCAGCAGGTAGCTGAGAGAGTGATGGATTCAGGAGACCTTGAGAAAGAGAAGGGAATTACAATCAGTTCCAAGAATACGGCAGTCAAATGGAAGGGGACGAAAATAAACATCGTAGACACACCCGGACACGCTGATTTCGGCGGTGAAGTGGAACGTATTTTAAAGATGGTTAATGGTGTGATACTGCTCGTGGATGCTGCAGAAGGCCCCTTGCCTCAAACAAAATTTGTGCTTAGAAAGTCGTTGCAGCTGGGCTATCGTCCTATTGTTCTTATCAATAAAATAGACCGGAAAGATGCTCGTCCGGATGCTGTATTAAATATGATTTTTGACCTGTTTGTATCACTTAATGCAGATGATGAACAGCTCGACTTTCCTGTTTTATATGCAATTGGCCTGCAGGGAATTGCCAAACGTGAACTGGATGATGACAATAATGATTTATCACCTCTGTTTGATCTGATCATTGACCACATACCGGCACCTCAACAAAAAATTGATGCACCCTTTAAAATGCTGGTGAGCAGCGTTGACTGGAACGACTACGTGGGACGTATTGCGATCGGCCGCCTGGAACAGGGAACCATAAAAACCAATCAGGATATTGTACTCGTTGACCGAAAGGGAAACCAAAAAGCAAAGGGAAAGGCTACAAAACTTTTTACATTCAACGGATTGACCCGTGAACCGGTAGATGAATCTCAAGCCGGTGATATTTTTGCCATGGCAGGATATGATGCCGTTGAAATCGGTGATACGCTTACTGACATTTCTGACCCTACTCCTATCGACTATTATGATATTGACCAGCCCACCATGGCTATGTATTTCCGGGTCAATAATTCACCTTTTGCAGGGAAAGAAGGGGACTATGTAACCTCTAATATGATCAAGGATCGTCTGAATAAAGAGATTCGAACCAATGTTTCAATCCGGGTAGAACAAACCGATAACCCGGATATTTTTCGTGTTGCGGGAAGAGGCGAATTACAGCTGTCTATTTTAATTGAGACCATGCGTCGTGAAGGATTTGAGTTTGCGGTTTCAAGACCTGAAGTGCTCTATCGTGAAGTGGACGGAGACTTGTATGAACCTTTTGAAGAGGTTGTTGTGGATGTTCATATCGATTACAGCAACAAGGTGATTGATAATCTCCAAAAAAGGAAAGGTATCATGACCTCAATGGTTCAGGAAGGTGAAAACAACCGCATAGAATTTAAAGTACCATCTCGCGGATTGATCGGTTTCCGCGGAGAGATGCTCACCGAAACACGCGGGACCGGAATTATGCATCAGCAGTTTGATTCGTATGAACCTTATGCCGGAGAGATTCCGGGCAGGACGCGCGGTGCATTGATATCTCTTGAACAGGGTGATGTAACTCCATACGCTCTCGAAGGCCTTCAGGATCGCGGGCAGTTTATTGTAGAACCCGGAGATCCCGTGTATAAAGGACAGGTGGTTGGTATTAACAACAGGGCAGACGACCTTGTTATTAATGTGGTAAAGAAAAAGAATCTTACAAACCATCGCGCTACACAAACGGCTGATTCTGTGAAAATTTCGCAGGCGAGAAAAATGAGTCTGGAGCAGTGCATCGAATTTATTGATACGGATGAACTTCTTGAAGTAACTCCCAAAAGCCTTAGAATTCGAAAAACACATCTTGATCACAACGAACGTAAACGAAACGAGAAGAAAAGAGAGTTCGCTTAGTAATTGTGCCCGCAGGGATTACGGCCCTGTCTTTAAGTAAGTAACTGTAATTTTTTGAATGGATAGTAATTCAGAAAAGTCAATATCTTTATTTTAACCAATTCTAAATTAGGTTGTAAAAGTCTGAATTGTTAAAAATATAGATTCCCTTCATATTTGATCCATAAATTGTAGTATTGACATATGGGTATTAATATATAAAGGAAATTAGTTGATAAGGTTATTTTCTGCGGTTTTATGGATTCTCTTACTGCCGGTAATTTGTTTTTCACAATCTGAGGAATCAGTTCTTACCGTAAAGGATGCATTAAATTTTGCACTGCAAAATAATCCGGAGTTGAACCGGGTTGAAGAGCAAATACGTATTCAGGAATCCGATCTGGGGCTTTCATGGGGAATAGAAAGTCCTGAGCTATTCTATTTTAAAGAGGGAATTAACGGCAATTCTTTTTCCGAAAAACGTTATGGCATTTCTCAATCTATGCAGTTCCCGCTTACCGGATATTACCAGAATCGCAGGGCAAAGTCGGATGTTCAAAGAGTTGAAAAGCTTTATGAAGCTGAATTGATCCGGTTACGAGCTGAGGTAAAAAAGGCTTACACAGAACTTGCCTTCTCTATCAAAAAGATCGGGTTGATTGAGAGAAGAATGGGACTGGCCCGTGAGCTGCGTGAAATCGCACAAGCTCGTCTTGAAGTGGGTGAATCAACTGAGCTCGATTTAATACAGGCCGATATCCAGTACACTCAGGCACAAAATGATTTTCGCGAAGCAGAACAGATGAAAAATGAAGCCCGTTATGCACTTTTTCGTGTAATTGGGCTCGATCCGGAGCAACAGAAGTATGGGGTCAGCTTCCCCGATACACTGTCCTACTTTGATGCCGATATCAGTCAAAAAAACGTTTTGCAGGGACTGGAAGAAATTCCTGAAATACAATCATTTCAAAAGAATGTTGAATCTGCAAACAGAGGTGTAAAAGTTGCAAAAAGCAATTATCTGCCAGACCTGCGTGCAGACTATTATCGTCAGGATTTTGGTTCCGGCTTTGAATTTGACGGTTTTGAAATCGGTGTTTCCGTACCATTGTGGTTTGGCCTGAATCAAAGCAACAGGGTGAAGCAGGCAAAAGCGGTACAACGGCAGGCGGAATGGACGGTCAGCGAAGCAACTCTGAAAGTGAAAGAGAGAGCTGAAAATGCCTGGCACAGATACGAAACAAGCCGAAATACAATCATATCCTATCGGGAAGTTATACAATCGCGAGCCACCAATTTGCTGGAACTTACACGGGAAGGATATCGATTAGGAGAACTTGAGTTGTTACGCGTTTTGGAAGCGCAGCGTACATTTCTATCCGCTGAGGAAAAATACTATCAATCCCTGAGAAATTACTATCTGCAGCTAATCGAACTCGAGCGTTATTTACCAAATGAACTTGTATTTACGGAGTGAGTATGAAAAAAATGACCCAATTCATAAAACAGTTGTTTCGGCTACTGGTTATCCCGTTCGTTGTCTTACTATCTGGCTGTTCTGAAAATGACATTGTTCCGGCAGAACAAGAAGTACCATCCCCGCCGTCAGTCACTGAATCCGCCGAAGAAGAGGTAAGGATTGTAACTCTGACGGAAGAAGATGCGGCTAAATTAAGTATCAAAACAGATACTGTTAAGCGGGAAATTGTTACCTATTCAATCATGGCGCCCGGGGAGGTGATGGCTGCACCTGATCATATTTCAGTATTAAGTACACCAGTCGATGGTCGAATTGTAAAAATTTATGCGCACGAAGGAGAGGAAGTGAAAAAAGGTGATCCGCTGCTGGAGATGGAAAGTCTTGAATTTGCAGATCTGGTTGCAACATTTGTAGAATCACAGGCCGAGAAAGAGTACCTGGATCAGCAGGTTGAGCGTCTGTCAAGGCTTGTGGAGCAGAAAATAAGTCCGCAGAGTGCATTAGACAGAGCAAGGGCAGATTTAACCAGGTCCGGGGCAAGAGTTCATGCATCAAGTGCAAGATTGAGGGCTGTTGGTATTGATGACCGGCAGCTGCAGCAATGGAGTGATATAAACGAAGGTGAACGGGCCACACTTACCATGTACGCAGCCATAGACGGGAAAATTAATCACCACCAGATAGATCTTGGACAGGCAGTGAGTGCGAATGATATGCTGCTGGATATTGTAAATAACAAGCAGGTGCTTGCACGTGGTTTTGTTGCACCTGAGGATATTGCCTACCTGAAGCCCGGAGCTAAAGTTACCATCTCGCAAAAAACAAATAAAGAGACAGCACGCAGTGACTTATCCCTCGAAGCTGAGATTACGACCATAAATCCAGGACTGGACCGGGAAAACCGGTCAATTATTGTCAATTCTATCATTAATACACGGAACCAGTGGCCGGTTATCGGGCAAAGTATAAGGCTTGAGTATGAAGCAACAACCCCGGAAGCTATGATTGAAATACCTCTTTCAGCTGTTCAGTTTGAAGGAAAAGAGGCAACTGTTTTTGTGAAACGTGATGAACTGACCTACGAAAAGAGGACGGTCAGGCTGCAGCGAATGTTACAGGAATCTGTCATCATAGAGTCGGGTTTGACGCCGGGCGAGGAAGTTGCTGTTTCCCAGGTTTTCAGTTTGAAAGCACTGGGTAAGTTTGAAGAATTTGCGGAGGATTGATATATGCTAAAAAACCTTATTGATTTTAGCCTGAAGCAGAAGTTTATCGCCATTTCGCTGGTTGTTTTGATGGCGTTCGGTGGTGTCAGGTCTTTAATGAATATTCCTATCAACTCCCTGCCTGATGTAACACCCGAACAGGTTTTGGTGATTACAAAAGCAGGCAGATATTCTCCTTTTGATGTGGAACGGCTGGTCAGCTATCCGATAGAAACGGCTATGAACGGTTTGCCCGATATTCGTGAAGTCCGGTCAATTTCCCAGTTTGGACTATCAGCAGTAACCATTGTATTTGAAGAGGGTACAGATATCTATTTTGCCAGGCAGCTTGTCAGCCAGCGGGTGCAAAGCATAGCGGGAGAACTCCCGGAAGGTGTGTCAACTCCTCAATTAGGTCCTATCTCAACTGCAATGGGCGAAATTGTTCAGTATGTTGTAAGAGGCAGCGGGTATTCTCTTACTGAACTTCGCACCATCCAGGACTGGATTATAGCGCCACAGCTAAAAACGGTTCAGGGAGTGACAGAAATAAATTCATTTGGAGGTTTTGTAAAGCAGTATGAGGTTCAGGTAAAACCCGGAAAACTGCGAATGTATGGGGTGGGATTACAAGAGATTTCAGATGCTATTGCCAATAATAACAGTGTATCTGGTGGCAATTTTCTGGAACACAACAGGGAGCAGTATATCATCCGCGGGTTTGGCCAGATTTCCAGGGCCGAAGATATCGAAGAGATCATTATTTCGAACCTCGATGGCAGGCCTGTTTTTTTGAAAGACCTGGCGAGAGTGAGCCTTGGAAGACAATTGCGGCAGGGCGCGGTGACACAGGATGGAAATGGTGAGGTAGTTACCGGAATTGTTATGATGCTGAGAGGCGGGAATGGCCGTGAAGTGATCAGTGCAATTGATGAGCGGATTGATGAGGTGAATCAAAGCCTTCCCGAAAATGTAATTATCGAAAAATTTTATGACCAGGCCGATCTGGTTGAACGGACAACTTCAACAATAACAACTAACCTGGTAGAGGGTGGATTCTTTGTGATAGCAGTATTGCTGCTGTTATTGGGGGAGATTTCCGG
This sequence comes from uncultured Balneolaceae bacterium, assembly GCA_964517005.1. Classification (GTDB taxonomy): domain Bacteria; phylum Bacteroidota; class Rhodothermia; order Balneolales; family Balneolaceae; genus CAYVBJ01. Next base: position 9,504 of record CAZFAJ010000073.1, read on the forward strand.
TGCCCTGATTGTCGCTTCCGTAATTCCACTATCGATGTTATTTGCATTTATCGGGATGGAACAGATTGGCCTTGCAGCGAATCTGATGAGTTTGGGTGCGATCGATTTTGGAATGGTGGTTGACGGGTCGGTCGTAATGGTTGAAAATGTTGTTCACAGATTGAATGAGAATCCTAAAAAGCGAAAGATTGATGTGATCCGAAAAGCAGCTCACCAGGTTGCGCGCCCCATATTTTTCGGTGTTCTGATTATCCTGATGGTTTATGTTCCCATCATGACATTCTCAGGCATGGAAGGGATATTGTTCAGGCCCATGGCCATTACGGTTGCAACCGCCGTTTTCGGGTCCCTGATTCTGGCCCTCGTCTATGTTCCGGCAATGACAGCCATTGTTTTCAGAAAAGGTGTAAAGATCAGGAAAAACTACATCATCAACTGGCTCAAGCCACGGTACCAGACATTCCTTGAAAAGAGCCTGGATCATAAAGCAGTAACAATCTCCGCAGCTCTTGTGGTTTTTGGTTCCTCGCTGGTAATTATCCCTTTTCTGGGAACGGAATTTTTGCCTGAACTGGATGAGGGGTCCATTTTGGTTGAGCAGATCCGGATGCCATCTGTCACTCTTGAAGAGTCGGTGACCAATGCAGACTGGCTGGCTGGTGAATTGAAGAAGAACATCCCGGAAATTAAGACTGTAGTTCCAAAGACCGGCCGGTCGGACCTTGCCAATGACTGGATGGGCGTACATCAAACCGATGTCTGGATTTTGTTACACCCGATGAGTGAGTGGAGAGAAGATGTGACTAAAGAGAGCATCATTGAAATGATACGGCCTTACCTGGAGACGGAACCCGGACTCTCTTACAATTTTACACAGCCAATAGCGATGAGGGTGGATGAATTAACGAGTGGTGTTAAGTCGGATATTGCTGTAAAAGTGTTTGGTGAAGAGCTGGATGTACTAAATAATATCGGGGAGAATATTGTCTCAATCCTGGGAGAGCTGCCGGAAACAAATAACTATTTTCTTGAACAATCCACAGGCCAGCCGTATCTGAATGTAGAAATTGACCGCGAGGCTGTTGCCGCATACGGGTTGAACGTAGCGAACGTGCAGCGAGTTGTGGAAACGGGAATCGGCGGATCAACAGTCAGTGAAGTATTTGAAGGCCAGCGGCGATTCGATATTGTAGTGCGTTATCCCGAAAATATGAGAAATTCGTTTGCTGAAATTATGGAAGTTCCTGTTCGTCTGCCGGACGGCGGATTTATCCCCCTGAAACGAGTGGCTGAAATACGTGCAGAGGAAGGGCCCCGCGAAATTGCCCGTGAAGATAATTGGCGACGGGTCATCGTGGGTATCAATATCGGTGATATTGACATTGGAACCTATGTGGCAAATTTAAGAGAAGCCATTGAGTCGGAAGTTGATATTCCGGGTGGATATTTTGTTCGGTACGGGGGTGAATTTGAAAACCAGCAGCGTGCAATGCAGCATCTCTATATTGTAGTTCCCGTCTCCCTGTTGATCATTCTGGGACTGCTTTACCTCATGTTCGGATATTTGCGTTTTACGTTTCTGATCCTTCTGAACCTCCCGTTTGCCCTCTCAGGTGGTATTTTTATTCTCTGGATACGCGGACTCTATTTGTCTGTATCAGCAAGTATCGGGTTTGTGGCCCTGTTTGGGGTTGCTGTGTTAAACGGGATTGTGCTGGTTGCACATCTAAATGAATTGAGGCAGGACGGGCTTGGCCTCAGGAAAGCTGTGCTGGAGGGAGCTGCCGACCGCCTGAGACCTGTACTGATGACGGCACTTGTGGCAAGCCTTGGGTTTATTCCAATGGCATTTAATACAGGCCCCGGTTCCGAAGTTCAAAGGCCGCTTGCATCAGTAGTAATTGGCGGACTCGTCACGGCCACCATGCTTACCTTGCTTGTTCTGCCAACGTTGTATCACTGGATGGAAAAAGACAGGAAAGTTCCGGCTGCTGTTGATAGTGAAACCCTGTTCAGTAAAGAAGATCAGAAAAAAAATAAAAGTGAAGATTGAAATAAATATTGCTGATATCTGCTTCATTGAAAGCAGATGTGTAATATTAAAACGGATATATAATTGCCCCTTGCTTGCATCTGATTTACGAATATATTCCGGAGATAATTATGGTGAGAAGATATTTGTTTGCACATGATTTGATACTTTAATCGTAAATTAATTACAGGCTGTTCAGCTTTTTGTCCAGGGAGTTTCACGCGGAGGGTGCAAAGGTGCGAAGCCCGCGAAGTTTTTTGCAAAGAACTCAGAAATCGTTTCCGTTTCCTGCATTCAAAATGTCTGTTGTACTAAACAGATTGTACTTAAAAGATTTTCATAATTTTCAGTTTTTTGGTTTCGATGGAACTTGACTGTTTGAAATATTGGAATTAGATTGATTTCCAACTATTTAACAAATCATAAAAAATCAATGTACAGAAACCAAACTGTATTCATTCTGTTGATTGTAATCCTTGCTGCCTGTTCCGGCGGGGAAGAGATTGAGATTCCCGAAGAGATTGCGTCCATTGAAAATTTAACAGTCTACGAGCTGCCTGAAAACCCGCCTTCAGAGATTAACTTTATACCGGAAGTGAGTTTTGGTGATACTGATGAACTCATTATCGGAGGGGTAGGCGGTGCAACTGCTGATGAACGCGGACGGGTCTTTATTGCTGACAGAGATCAAAATACGATTCACGCATTTGATGCAGACGGAAATTACCTGCAATCGTTGGGTAAAGAGGGAAAAGGCCCGGGCGAATTTGGAAGCCTGGCATTTCTTCAGCTGAGTGATGACTTTCTGCATGCAATGGATTTTAGTCAGCGCCGGGTGAATGTTTTCTCCCTGGAGACACTGGAGTTTTCTCACACCTTTAGCCTGATGAATGAAGAGCGGCAAATTGAGGAGTTAACCGGCAGATTTCCGGGCTCGTATTTACCACTCGATAAAAACCGGTATCTGGTTTCATTTTCACAGCCATTCCGCTCCGGCGATCTTGAAGATGAACGATCCGTTTTATATTACATACTCGACAGTGAAGGCAAAGTGATCTCTGATAGAATTTTAAAGACAAAAATGGGAGAATTTTTAATGGAACGCAGCGGGGACAGTTTCATGGTTTGGGTATCACCGTTTGGAGCAAACTCACTTGTTGAATTATCAGAGAACGGTACTATTTTTACCGCATGGTCGAGAGATTTTTTAATACATAAATATAACACCGATGGCGAAAAATCAGGGGCTAATTACTATCCTTTTCAAAACGCTCCGCTGGACAGAGATGAAGCAATCAACTATAATGAAGATGAGAATTACCAGCGAATGGTGCGAAATTCTGAAATACCTGCTACCTGGCCGGCGCTGATTTCCATGAAGTCAGATGATCATAACCGCCTCTGGATCTCAACCATTGTTGAAGATCAGGATGTGTATCAGTGGTGGGTTTTAGACGAAAACGGCGAACCGCTTGCCACATTCACATGGCCGCGTTCCCAAACCGTTGAAGATATCAAAAACGGGTATGTATATGTCCGAGAGACTGATGATATGGGACTGGCAAAAGTTGTGAGGTACCGGGTTGATGGGTTGTGAGAAATAGGAAATGGAGATAGGCAGTCGGCTATCAGCTGTCAGCTTTCAGCAGGTGTCTTATTTTTTATCTACTTGTTTCGGATTTCATTCACTTATTCTAAAACTATTTTTGTTACTCAGTCGTCTCTTCACCAAACCTGAATTCTAACTCATTTTTATTGAAGACATGACTATGCTAAAACCTGCTTTTTTACTCTTTTTCTCTATTTTCGTGAACGGTCTATTTATCAGCGACATATCGGCTCAGCCGCAGGAAGGTCCCCAAGATCTTTCGTCCCTTGAAAACCTGGTCCGGTTTGATGTGAATAATGCATCTATTTCTGAAATTTCATTCAATAATTCGGTTACCTTTACCAATCCATCTTTAATCATGGGTCAAATCACCGAAGTGGCTGTGGATGAAAACGGGCGTGTGTTTATTGCCGATCGTGATAACTCTTCCATCTATCTATTCGATCAGGATGGCAGCTATGTGACAACCATTGGAAGGGCAGGCGACGGCCCCGGTGAGTTTCGTACACTTCGAAATATCGCTGCCGGCAGCGGGCATCTTCATGCGTTTGATATGTCGCAGCGGCGTATTACCCGGTTCGACGTCGAAACC
>CAZFAJ010000074.1:0-13576 GCA_964517005.1 uncultured Balneolaceae bacterium
CACGTCTTTACCATAGCTTCCCGCCTCACGCCGCCAGCAGGGTGTGTACGACACATAGTAAACCGGCAGGTCCTTTTCACTGAATATTTCATCCCGGTGAAAATTGGAAACCGGTACTTCCGCGGTCGGGATTGAATAGAACCCGTCCCTTGGAATTTCATACATCATATCTTCCTTATCCGGGATCTGGCCGGTGCCGCGTGCTGAATCTTCATTCACGAAAAACGGTGGCTGCATTTCCGTATACCCGGCTTGCAGTGCTTCATCAATAAAAAAGTTTATCAGTGCCCTCTGAAGGCGGGCAAGCCCTCCCAGATAAAAAGGGAATCCGGCTCCTGTTACTTTAGATCCGCGTTCAAAATCAAGCCATCCTTTAGGTTCTGCAATATCCCAGTGTGGTTTTCTCCACTCTTCCTCAATGATTTCGCCCCATGTTTTAAAAAGTTCGTTATCCTCTTCAGAACTGCCAACCGGAACACTTTCATGAGGAATGTTGGCGATCTGAAGCAATAACCGGTTTCTTTCGATTTCAAAATCCGACAGCTCTTCTTCAAGTTTCTTTATTTCAGCTTTAGATTCCGAGGTTTTCCGGATGATCTCCTGCGCCTCCTCTTTTTTTCCTTCACCCATCAGCTGGCCGATCTGTTTTGATAAGGTATTGCTCTCAGAACGCATTTGATCCAGCCGGGCCACTACAGAACGCCATTTTTTATCAACATCTAAAAGCCGGTCAACAACCTCAGGATCTTTTTCCCCCTTCTGGACCATGGCCTGTTTTACAAGTTCACTGTTTTCCCGGATATAGGATACGTCAAGCATTTCGAAATTTTAATTGGGATTGTCTGAATCTTCAAAGATAATGCAGATTCGGATATCAATGAAACCAATTTTTTTGAAAACAGCATCAATCAGTTTGCAAAATGCAGGCACAAAATTGTTCAATAGTATCTTAAATAGATGCAGCGCGAGTTCTTCGTGTTACCTCGTGTCCTCGCGTCTTCGTGGCAAAAACCCACAGTTTATTACCACGAAGACCCAAAGACTTAAAGGTTCACGAAGTAAACTTTAATTATTAAGACGCCCTTAAATCAAATACATCTTTTTGGTCAGCCTCATTCCTTAGCCGCCCTGGCGGGGATAGGTTATGACAAATGCCCCTTGATAGAGGTCAGAGGTTCTTCGCTGTACATTTCTGGCTTCTGAAACAGATTGAAAAGGTCCGATCAATATCCTGAATGTCTGCCGGAAAGGTGTGATCACAATCCGATCTTCCGGATTGTCGATCACTCCCGATAGCTCCAGGACTACCGCACTTCGATAATCTACTGCCTCCTGACGATTTCCAATAGATCGTATCTGGATATATTGACCGTCCGGAACACTCTCGATAATCATTGCAGGCGGTGATTCCTCCACAACCGGTCTATCCGATTCCTCCGGTTCAGGTTGAGGTTGAGGTTCAGGTTCAGGTTCCGGAACAGGCTGGGGTTCCGGCTCGGGAACCGGAGCATCTGCAGCTGCTTTCACATCAGATTGTCTCGGATAGGTAATAATAAACGATCCCTCATATTTACCGGGAATTGACCCCTGGGCAGTTCTCGCTTGCGAATAATTTTGAAAAGAGCCGATCAAAATTCTGAATGTCTGTTCAAATGGAGTAATCAGAACACGTTCAGACGGATTCTGAATAATTCCATTCAGATCCCTGATAACTTCTGCCCGATAACTGACCGCTTCCTGTAGGTCCCCGATTGATCGTATCTGAATATATTGTCCATCCGGAACACGTTCAGTAAGAACCTCATCCCTCTTCCGTGCTGCAACTCTCTGTTCTCTTTTTTCAGCTTCACGTTCTGCAGCAAGTTCCGCTCTGCGCTCTTCCAATCGGTTTCTCGTACTTTTCAGCAACTCACTGCCTGATTGCAGTTCGCTGTAGAAATGTGAAAAATCAGTCAGCCACTCTAAATCGTCTGTTGATTCTGCCTCAGGCTCTTTGCGTATCTTCTCTTCCTCCTTAGTATCATCTTCTGTCTCTTCTTCAATTTTATCCGTAAAACGCAAATCCCTTTCCGGGTAGCGGGGTTGTGGCCAGGATAGGTGCCTTTGATTGCTTTTACCAAAATTGATCCGTACACCGCCTTTCAGTATTGTATACTTATCCGATCCGCTTTCATCTGAAAAGCTATCCAGCAGGTCGGTCCCGGGAAAATGAAAATCGTATTGAATAAAAAGATCAGTCCAGTTGTTCAAAAAAAATGACGCCCCGGGCCCTGCCATAAAGTTCAGGCCAAAATCATTTGCATCAAAATCTTCTGCATCAATACTGCTTCGGATAAAGCCCATCCCGAATGTTAAATATGGATTAATCACATCAGCTTTCGACCATTTTAAATCCAGAAGATGGTTCAAATGACCAATTCCCCGAAAAGAAACTGTGAGAAATTTATTCCTGAAATCAGGATCGGCAGCAAACCTGTTAGTAAATTTACCCGACTGTAAAGATCCTTCAATTGACCACTCCGGGGAAACTGCATACTGAATACTGCCACCTGCCATATAATTTGTTGAAGAGGCGATGTCAACATTCCCACCTAAAAACCCTCCGTTTGATGCAAATGAAAGGCCATTATTCAATGTAACACTGAATAACCTCCCTTCTGCCTTTTGGGCGTTTGCAGGCATTGCAACACTACAGATGACTGATAAAATTGCAAAATAGATTATAACCGGTTGCTTCATTTTTATAAATCGACGGTTTCTGAAATGTAAGATAAGAACTCCGGAGGTTTCTGCTATTATAACAAAAACATTACTTCTTTTTTTGTGAATTTTATGCTATTCCCTGCATAATGTTCCCACCGCATCAATATGTGATATAATTCTGTTCAGTATTGCATTAAACTATAACTGAACCTCAAATTAATAACTGAATTTATGAGCAAAATATCATTTGATTCGCCCATATATAGAAAATTGTATGTAAGCCTGATCTCAACCTTTCTCATTATTTTTTACATTGGATGCGAAGGTGACCGGGGGCCGGCCGGGCCGGAAGGACCCGAAGGGCCTCCCGGAGCAGAAATTCTTCCTGTCTCTTTTGAATTTACCGCAAGTCTTATAAATCAAAACGACTTTGAATTTTTACAAGAGATACCGGCAGAAATTGAAGTCTTTAATTCGGATGTAATTCTCGTATTTGTGCTCGAAGATGTGCTCGAAGATGACACAGAAGTATGGAGGCAGCTCCCGATTACAGAATTCAACGAACGCGGAACCCGCCTGCTCACTTTTGATTTTACATTTGCAGATGTACGCCTCTTTTTGGACGCAAATTATGAATTGGGTTCGGCCGATGAATTTACGGACGTACTGTTTCGCGGAGTACATGTTCCTGCAGATTTCGTAGCGGATTTCCAGGCTTCCGCAGAAATTGAAAATGCACAGACAATCGAAGAACTTGAATTAATCCTGGAAACCAGTATAGAAACAGTTGTGCGATCAGATTCACATAAACCCATTACAATCGATCTTTGAATGTGAGAAAAACCTGAGACCGACACTACGTTGACTTCAGAAGATGGCCGAGATCAAGTTTGTGAATGGGGATGATATATTTCGTTGAAAAAACATCTTTTTGTATTCCGAGCAGTCCGGTTCCCCTGAAATCGACCACACAGTAATTGTCTTCAGCACCGATTACTTCCCCGATTCCATAATATTCCGGGCTTGGTCCGTAATATACCAGATCCCCGATCTGAATAGAATTGGAGGCACGCCGGTGAAAGGGTAAAATTACCGGGAGTAAATCAAGTCTGTAAGAAAGTCTTCTGTTTTTTGTTTTCATAATTCTTCAAACAACGCGGGGCATCTGAATCGAGCGTGTTTCCGGTCCTGTCTGTTTTATTCTGATATATATGCTCTTTTCCGGAATAAGATCTTTCACTCTGTCCGGCCATTCGATGATACAAACACCATCATTATAAAAATATTCTTCAGCACCAATTTCAAGTGCTTCTTCTTTTTTTTCAATCCTGTAAAAATCAAAATGATAAACAGGAATTTCACCGTGATATTCCTGTATGATAGCAAAAGTGGGCGATGTCACATCATCCGGATCAATTCCGAATGCGCTGACAAATCCTTTCACAAAATGAGTTTTGCCAGCGCCAAGTTCGCCCTCAAGGCATATAATATCGCCAACATCAACACTTTTGGCAAATACTTTCGCCAGATCCATGGTTTCCTTTTCGCTATAGCTTATAAGAGTCTGTTCCATTCAATAAATCCTTTCAAACTCCTACCGGGGACGCAACGTTGCAATTGGTAAAATCATCTCTTCCATAGAAGCACCTCCATGCTGAAATGTATCGCGATAGCGGTTTTGAAATTTGTGATAGTTCGTAGGATAGACAAAGTAGTAATCTTCTTTTGCAACAATATATGTATTGGCCGGAGGATCAACCGGCAACTGATAATCATTGGGATTATCGATAAATATCGCTGCGCCTTTGTCTGCCTTTAAATTACGGCCATACTTATACCGCAAGCTTGTGGCGGTGTCACGGTCGCCGAATACTTTAGTATCCCGGAGCGATCTTACAGAACCGTGATCTGTTGTTACAACGAGGGTTACATCTTCATCCGCCATTTCACGAAACATTTGCAGCAGCGGCGAGTGTTCAAACCACGTTTTTGTGAGTGACCTGAAAGCTGAAACATCCGGCGCAATCTGCTTCAGCACATCCGAATCTGACCTGCTGTGCACCAGTCTGTCAACAAAATTATAGACAATCGCGGTAAGATCCGCCTGTGTATAATTTGATAACCGGTCAACTACCTTTCTGCCTTCTTCAGGTTTAATAACCTTTTCATATTTGATATTCTTATCAATCTTTCTGCGTTCCAGCTGATGGATCAAAAGCTCCTCTTCGTGCCGGTTTAAGGATGTCTCGTCCTGCCCCATTTTCCACAAATCCGGATATACTTTCTGAATTTGAAGCGGATAGAGTCCCGCAAATATAGCATTTCGTGAATACGGCGTAGCTGTGGGCAAGAGCGAATAGTAAAAATCATTGCTGATATTGTAGAACTCTGACAAAATCTTTTCAAAAAGGAGCCATTGATCATAACGCATACAATCAATCAGGATAAAAACCACCTTCTCATTATTTTTTAATTTTGGAAACACATATTTATCCATGATTTGCTGGCTTAAAACCGGCTTGTCATCATTCGTCTCCTTTAGCCATGTGCGATACTCCACCTCCACAAACCTTCCAAAAGCCTGATTTGCCTGCTGAAACTGATCCTGCAGCACCTGCTGAAGGCCTTCATCACTTTGCTGTAAATTCAGTTCCCAACGGGTAAGGGTTTTATAGATGTCAATCCATCCTTCCCAGCTGGTCTGTTCATTGAACCTGGCAGACAACTGATTGAAATTGCGCAAATACGCCTGTGCTGATTTTTCATTTTCCAGTCTTTTTCGTTCCAGTATTCTTTTAATCGTAAGCAGGATTTGATTCGGATTCACAGGCTTAATCAGGTAATCAGAAATGTGCCCGCCGATTGCATCTTCCATAATCGACTCCTCCTCACTTTTTGTAATCATAACAACGGGAAGTGAAGGCTGATTCTCTTTGATTTTTTCAAGCGCATCAATTCCACCCATTCCGGGCATCTGCTCATCCAGAAATACAATGTCAAAATTCTGGCTTTTAATCATTTCGATCGCGTCTTCTCCATTTGTCACAGGTTCTATTTCAAACCCTTTCTCTTTCAGAAAGATGATGTGAGCTTTCAGCTGGTCGATTTCATCATCAACCCATAGTATTCGGTTTGGCATATTTACTAATTTGAGAGTCTTTTTAAAAATTTAGAGCACCGTCTGTCTCTGCCGGCTGTACAAATATAACCCTTATACAGGAAAAAAATTTTAACCGGTTTTTTTAAAACTCCAGCAGTTCTTTGATTTTCTCAAGCCTTTTGGGGCCAATTCCTTTTACTTCAAGAAGATCTTCTGCCGTTTTAAATTTCCCGTTTAACCTCCTCCACTCCATGATCCTCATCGCATAGGCAGGACCGATACCCGGCAATAGCTGAAGCTCTGTAAGATCAGCCTTGTTTATATTGACTATTCTGCCCTCTGTTTTTTCAATTTTAAGAGTATCCGTTTTTTCCGGCGGAATCGTATCGGTGACCTGAGAAATTATAAGATTATCTGAAGGCTTCTCATTCTGAAATTGATCTGGCCCGGGCTTATAACGGGCCAAAATTTCCCGCTTTTCTGATTCAATGATTTTACTCTTCTCCCTGAAAATACTGTCGATTCTTGCATATTCAGCCGGATCGTAATTCGGTTTTTGCTCCACAAGGGAGTTCAAAAATAGTAATATCAGCAGAGTTGTTAACAAACCTGTTATTGTGTACCGCTCATTACGGCTTATTTTCAGACGTTCAAAGAGAAAGAACAGATTTCGGTTCATCTTTTTGAATAGTTTCATCGTAGTTTTCTTGATTTTTGATAATTCAGATGGTTAATAATTTGTTATTTGCGTTCCTTTAAAGTTTTTATCTTACTAAAGACATACCTGGCCATTAATAGATTCAACTATTTTACACTCACTGCTTTTTAAATCTCTGACTGTATGAACAAAAAAATCTCAAATCCTTACAGTAGAATTTTCAGATGACACCTGAAAAAAAAATCTCCGTTCTGAATAACACCAAAACTGCCTGGTACAAGACCGGCAGCGGTAAACCGCTGATCATTCTGCATGGCTGGGGAAGCAGTTCCCGTGTAATGTTTCCTGTTGCAAAGCAACTCTCAAAGTTCAGAACCTGTAACCTGCTGGACTTTCCCGGATTTGGTGATTCCGCTGAACCGCCACACCCTTTTTCGATTGATGATTATGCAGATCTTGTTATGGATTTTATCGAAAAACAGGATTTCGACTCGGTTGATTTCCTTGTACACTCTTTTGGAGGAAGGGTTATTCTAAAACTTCTGACAAGAGATCATATCAAAGGGAAAATTAATAAAATACTGATAACCGGTGGCGCCGGAATAAAGCCAAAGCGAAAACCATCCTACTATTTAAAAAAATACCTTGCAAAAAGTCTGAAAGCTCCATTCGCACTGCTTCCTGAAAATTTACGCGAAAAGGGGCTGCGAAAGCTTCGCCAAACAGCACTTTGGCAAAAACTGGGTTCTTCCGACTATCAAAAACTTTCAGGTGTGATGCGCGAAACGTTCGTAAAATCAGTCAGCGAACATCTGGATGAGCTTCTCCCGGAAATAGATCACGATATTTTGCTTCTCTGGGGAGCCGATGATGATGCCACTCCACTTTACCAGGCCGAACGAATGAACCGCGGATTAAAAAACAGTGCCCTTGTGACGATAGAAAATGCGGGGCATTATGCATTTCTCAATAAACCAAAGCGCTTTGCAGCTATTGCAGAAGCTTTTTTCAGAGAGTAGTTTCAGAAATCCTGACTCCGAATAACTAAAACAAGTAGTTATATGGATTGCCTCGAAAATAGTAAGTCGTTTTTGTTAGTAGTCAGTTGTGATGTCCTGCCCATCCCTAACATAGCTTGACAACAAACAACGAACCACAAATTACTAACAACAAATCCGATACAAACCTGATACGAATCGACAAAATAGCAAATTAAATATATATGACACTACAGGAGTTCTGAATATACAATCAGAGTAGCCCAATCATCATCAGGTCAAAACATTTTAGCCCTGTCTATGAGCTTTGAAAATAGCTCAGCTTCATGCATTTTCGAGGTCTCTTTCCTTGAAATCTTCGCCAAAATAGTTATACCATTTCCGAAACGGACGAAATGCATGATCCGGGTCGAACGGACGCTTATATTCGCTTTGCTTGCACTCATCGCTGCAACAGCCTTCCATTATTTCAGCTCCCTCCTCTGAGCAGACAAACAGCTTGTTACATTTCATATTGGCACAGTTGATATAACTATCGGCCGGCTTGCCCGTAATTTCACAACGAGCGATCGGTTCCAGGTTATCCTTATTTATCGGTACCACAAGGCGATCGTCAAACACAAAACATTTTCCTTTAAAATGTTTACCTCCTTCTTCTTTAGCATAGTTTAAAATTCCGCCGTGAAGCTGATTCACATCATTCCACCCTTTCTGTTTCATAAGCACCGAAAATTTTTCGCATCGGATACCACCTGTACAATACATCAAAACCTTTTTATCCTTCGAAATCCGAGCCTTTTCAAGCCAGTCAGGAAATTCATAGAAAGTTTCAACATCAGGTGTCAGTGCTCCTTCAAAATGACCTATTTTTGATTCGTAATCATTTCGCACATCGATCATTACATAGTCTTCACCGGATTCCAGGATTTCGCGCCACTCTCCCGGCTGAAGATGCCTGCCTCCATCTTCCGGATTCAGCCCGTCCACATGTATCGATACGATCTCTTCCCTGACCTTACAAATCAGTTTCGCAAAGGGAAGTGTATCCGACCGGTCGGTTTTAAACTCCGTATCTTCAAACCCTGGAAGTCCGCATAAATATTTCTTATACCAATTCACCTGTTCGGGAGTACCGGCAAGTGTTCCGTTAATTCCTTCTGTCCCAATGTAAATCCGGCCATTGACACCCAGCTCCTTCAAAAATTTTTTGTGGTATTTGCAGAAAAGCTCCGGCTCCTCTATTGGACTGAAATTATAGTATAGAATGACTTCGTAATTCATATTACTCTGAAAGGATATGTATGTTTTTATCACTGATTTATTTAATACCTTCAAAATACAAATCCTTTTAATAAGTTATAGGATCTGTAACAGCTCGCGAATGATTTTATCTTGTGCTATAAATCCAGATCTGTTTTGTATTTTTATTTTCTGATCTATGAACTTCGAGTCGTATCAATTATTGTGAAAATCTGTTCCAGGCATATCCCTATCCTGCTCATACTGTTTTTCTGTGCCACCACTTCTTCGGTGAATGCACAGGAAGGATTTAACTTGCACACCGGACACCCCCACTTTTACAATGAAACACAACTCTTAATTGAGCATGCCGTACAGGAAAACAAACTTTCCGAAGATGAAGGCATGCTGCAAAAATTTTACGCAGGCTATCGTCCGCAGTTATTGAATCATGAATTTATTGATTCCGGTTCATCTCACGTGCGCTGCATGACGCCTCTCATGATTGAATATGAACAAAAAAAATCAACCCTGAGCCCTTCAGTAGTTTCAGAAATTGAGGAAATGATGCGGAGTGCCGGCTCAGCACTGATGGCAGAAGAGTATCTTTCTCCCTCCGGTAATTTTATTTTGCGATATGAAACAAGCGGAGAGCATGCGGTTCCGGCGGAAGACGGCAATAGCAGCGGTATACCCGATTTTGTAGAGCTTGCCGCACATGCTGCTGACTCCTCTTACCGTTTTCAGGTTGAACAGCTTGGATTTACAGACTTTCTGATTTCCGGGTCTCCCTATGAAATTACATTCAAAAATTTCAATTTCTTTGGGACGACCACGTCTCAAAATGGAACCACTTTTATTACATTGCATAACAATTACGAAGGGTTCCCTCCAAATACCCATCCTGATGGCAATGTAACCGGCGCCCTGCTCGTAACCATTGCCCACGAAGTAAAACATGCCATTCAATTTGCAAACAATCAGTGGCGAGGGAATGCAGGCAGTTTTGACGTGGTAGAAATGGATGCCACCCTGATGGAGGAGATCGTGCATGATGATACAAATGATTATTATAACCTGATTCCTCAGCGGGAATCCATATTCCGGTCTCCACAGCTGGCTACTCCCGGCGCTTACTGGCACGTTACCTGGATGATCTACTTTGCTGAAGCATTCGGAATGGATTTTTGGGTTGACGTCTGGAAACAATTTAAAACAGAGGCTGTCAAGCCATTTTTATCAGCAGTTGATGATGAACTTTTACTTCGCGGATCCTCTCTCGAAAAGGAACATCTGTCCAACCATTTGTGGCATATGGCTTCGGGCCCGGATTTCTCTTCCCTTGACTTTGGGTTTGAAGAACGATTTGAATTTCCCGGCCCGTCTTTCTTTTCTGAATTGAACCTTCTGCCCGACAGCCTGCAATCCCGCCGTGTAATCCAGCCGTTTGCAGCCAACTATATCCGTTCTCAACCTTTCGGGCAGCTTGATGGCCAGGTCAGCATCGCTTTTGAATTTGACCGGTCGGAAATTGGAGTTGGAGCTGTAGCCTACTTTAAAAACGGGAGAACAGAGCTGGTTACCCGGAGTGCCTCCGGCGGCGGTCGTCACGTTTTGAACACTACCTGGGCCTGGGAGGATATTGATCAGATTGCCCTTTCCGTGGTAAATACCGGCAGATCAACCGGCCTGGCTTACAATCTTTTTATTGACTCAACTATACCGGATAAATTTGAGCTTGCCCAAAACTTCCCGAATCCCTTTAATCCTGTTACTACCATTCAGTTCGCTTTGCCGAAATCTGCACCCGTAAAAATTGATATCTACAACGCAATCGGCCGGCACATCCAGACCCTGGTTGATCGTGAAATGGAAGCAGGCAATCAGCAAGTTGTGTTTGACGGGTCAGGCCTTGCCTCGGGAGTCTACTTTTATCGCCTGAATACACCGCAATTTACTGAGACAAAGAAAATGATGTTATTGAAATAGCCACACCAGCCCTTAAAAAATTACTTCTTTTAGAAAAAAATTCATTAGGGCTGGTGTGGCTTTCCACTAAAATCAATCCAGCCACCAAAGCACGGCCGATCCGCAAAAGGGTATTGCTTGATGTTTTGTTTACAGCCCCAAGGTTTACAGTGCAGCCTATTTCATCTTGTCCCGAATCACATCCCCCACCTTGTCGGCCGGAATGCGATCCTGGCTCATATCATCCCTGTAGCGAATGGTTACCGTATTATCATCAAGGCCGTCAAAATCCACGGTTATACAAAATGGTGTTCCTGCTTCATCAAGCCGGCGATAACGCTTGCCAATGGATCCTGATTCGTCATAATTCACATTATACTCCATGCGCAAATCACTCTCGATTTTGTGAGCCAGTTCCTGCAATTCCGGTTTTTTGATCAGCGGAAATACCCCTGCGGTTATCGGAGCAAGTTCAGGTTTTATTTTCAGAACGGTTCGTTTCTCCCCTTCCACTTCTTCCTCCCGGTAGGCATCACACAGCACCATCAGCGTACACCTGTCCAGGCCAATAGACGTTTCGATCACATAAGGCACATATCTTTTCTGCTCTTTCTGATCAAAATACTCCATCTTCTTTCCGGAGTACTCCTGATGGCGGGACAGGTCAAAATCGGTCCGGTTGTGAACTCCTTCCACTTCCTGCCATCCGATTGGGAATTTGTACTGTATATCAGCAGCCGCGCGTGCATAGTGGGCAAGTTTGTCTTCCGGATGCGGTTCTGCCCGTAAAAATTCATTCCGGATTCCCAATTGCTTATGCCACTCAAAGCGTTTTTCCAGCCAGAGATCGTACTCTTTATCATCACTTCCCGGTTCCACAAAATACTGCATCTCCATCTGCTCAAATTCGCGCATTCTGAATACAAACTGGCGGGCTACCACTTCGTTACGGAATGCCTTACCCGTCTGAGCAATACCGAAAGGAATCTGAACCCGGGAAGTGTCCATTACATTTTTATAATTTACAAAGATCCCCTGGGCCGTTTCAGGGCGAAGATAAACGATATCATCGTCATCACCCGAAGAGAGTGCACCGAAATTAGACTTGAACATCAGGTTAAACTGCCGGACGTCCGTCCACTCAAAAGCACCCGATTCGGGGGCACGGATTTCATTTTCAATGATAATTTCATGCAGATCTTCGCACAATCCTTTCCCGGACCCAGCCGTATCAAGCTGTTCCTGTATCCGGTCAGCTTCATCATTTTTTCCATTTGATCTCAGTTTTGTGATATAATCTTCAACAATCATGTCAGCCCGGTATCTCTTTTTAGACTGTTTGTCATCAATCATCGGGTCGTTAAACCCCTCCACATGTCCGCTGGCTTCCCACACCTTCGGGTGCATAAAAATGGCGGCATCCAGGCCCACGATATTGTCATGTTTTCGCGTCATCTCCTTCCACCAGTTATCGCGGATATTTCGCTTTAGCTCTGCACCCAGAGGACCGTAATCGTAAACGGCACCCAGCCCCCCGTAAATTTCTGAAGATTGATAAATAAACCCGCGGGCTTTGGAAAGGGATACAATTTTATCGAGATTTTCGAGATGTGTTACAGGCATCTGCTAAAATATTCTTTTTATAGGTTGTAGTTCGGTCAAAAATAATTCTGTTTTAATCCCGTCAGGATTGACAATAAATTTTTCAAAACATTCATCTGCAAAGATAGCAAAATTCTCACGATAGATGAATCTATTGTCAAAATGATTGCTTATTTTAGTAAGCTATCGATACATATCATGCAGATTTGATACTTTCACTTTATTAAAGACTAAAAGCACGCTGAATCAATGCCTAAGTACAATGTCGGCATACTGGGAGCAACCGGTGCCGTTGGACAAAAATTTATTAAGCTTCTCAATAATCATCCTCTTTTTACAATATCTGCGCTTGGCGCTTCATCACGATCTGCCGGAAAACAGTACCGCGAAGCCGCTCACTGGATAGAGAATATTGAACTTCCCGAAAAGGCCGGATTCATCCAGGTTACTGAATGTATCCCTGAAAACTTCAAAGGCGTTGACTTTGTATTCTCGGGACTCGATTCCGGAGTTGCAGAAGAGATTGAAGGGAAATTTGCACGTGCCGGTATCCCCGTTATCAGCAACGCGAAAAACTTCCGGATGCAGGAAGATGTGCCTCTTTTGGTACCGGAAGTTAATCCCGGTCATACGGAACTGATCCGGCATCAGAATTTTACCAATGACCATTCCGGCTGGATTGTGACCAATCCAAATTGTGTTGTCATTCCGCTGGTTATGGCTCTCCGTCCGCTGCATGATGCTTACGGTGTAAAAAGCCTGATTCTCACGTCCATGCAGGCTGTTTCAGGCGCCGGATACCCCGGCGTTGCCAGCCTTGATATTTTAGGGAATGTAATTCCTTTCATTGGCGGCGAAGAGTCCAAAATTCAAACTGAACCTCTGAAACTGCTTGGAAATCTCAATGAGAAGAGTGTTCAGTTTGCTGATATTCCCATTCAGGCTACCGCAACACGCGTTCCGGTTCAAAACGGACACCTGCTTTCCATCACTGCCGGCCTTCACAAAAAACCCTCATCAGAAAAAGAAGTTGCTGATCTTTTCAAAAAATGGAAAAGTCCGATATCAGATTTGAATCTTCCAACTGCGCCTGTGTTTCCTTTAAAAGTTTACGATGAAGACCGGTTTCCACAGCCGAAATTACAAGCCGATTCAGCCGGAGGAATGCAAACAGCGATCGGGCGGGTTCGAAAGTCGAACGTATTAGACCTAAACTTTGTAGCAATGGCACACAACACAATACGGGGTGCTGCAGGCGGTGCAATACTAAACGCTGAATTGATTGCTGCTCAGGGTTTTCTGGATTAA
>CAZFAJ010000075.1:0-13451 GCA_964517005.1 uncultured Balneolaceae bacterium
CTCACTGCTCTTTTTGCTATTAATAAATCCGTGCAATCCGGCTAATCAATTAAATCCGCGATTCAACTGTCTTTGACATCTCTTCATACCAGCCGGAAAAGGTGGAATTTTTAATCCTGCTTCTGATCTCCTCCATCAGCCACAGATAAAAAGTGAGATTGTGTAAAGAGGCAAGTTCGAGTCCCAGGATCTCGTCACATCTGAATAGATGGTGAATGTAACTCATATTATATTTACGGCATAGGTCGCTCGGAAAATCAGAATCAAATGGCTTATGATGATGCTTCCATTTGGCATTTCGGACGTTAATACTACCGTGTCTTGTGAAAAGCATCCCGTTTCGGGCATTTCGTGTGGGCATCACGCAGTCAAACATGTCTATACCGAGTGCAACACACTGCAGCAGATTGGCCGGTGTACCTACGCCCATGAGGTAACGTGGTTTATCAGCCGGAAGGAGATCAGTATTCAGATTTGTCATCTCATACATCAGTTCAGCAGGTTCACCTACGCTGAGCCCGCCAATCGCAATACCTTCAAAATCCAGGGAAGCCATGTATTCGGAGGATTCTTTACGAAGATCGGGATAGGTTCCGCCCTGAACAATTCCAAACTGAAACTGCCGGTGGTTATATAGCGATGATGTCTGATTAAAAGCATCCCTGCCGCGTTTTGCCCATCGGTGGGTAAGTTCCATGGAGTTTTTTACGTACTGGTAGTCAGCGGGGAAAGGGGGACACTCATCAAGTATCATGATAATATCCGAACCGAGTGTACGCTGAATATCAACAATATTTTCTGCTGTAAAGAGATGTTTTGATCCGTCGAGATGGCTTTTAAAATGAGCTCCTTCCTCACTCAGTTCACGGTTATCAGAGAGTGAAAATATCTGGTATCCTCCCGAGTCGGTGAGAATGGGTTTTTCCCAGCTTATGAATTTGTGTAATCCGCCTGCTTCCGTCATGATTTCCAGGCCGGGCCGAAGGTACAGATGATAGGTATTTCCCAATATGATTTGAGCTTTTACCCTGTTTAACAGCTCGTCCTGTTTTACCGCTTTTACGGAGCCGACAGTTCCAACAGGCATAAAAATCGGTGTTTCGATCCTGCCGTGGTCCGTATCGAGAAACCCCAGGCGGGCTTTGGTTTTTTCGGAAGTTTTTAAATGTGTGAACAAGTGAAGTATGGAAATTAATTATAAATTTGGTTTAGGATGCTGAAAAATCGTTATTTTCATTGTCCGTTAATAATAAATTTTGAAAATAGTTTGCCAAGAATAAATCGTTTCAGAGAAATTACATTTACTTTTCTTCTGGATGCATTGATTCTGTGTCTTGCCTGGTTCCTGTTTTATATCACAGAACAGCAGATGCTGGATCAATTTATTGGAAGAAGTGATTTTACTGCACTCACAATGGGAGTGGTACATGTGATATTTTGGCTTATCGTTGCTCTTGGAATGGGATTATACAAAAAGCTGTATCTCATTTCCAGATTTGACGAATTTCTGAAAGTACTTAAGGCAACGATTACCGGTACATTAATTTTATATTTCATTTCCACACTGGATCCGCGGATAAATTTTCAGGATGCGATAAGTACAACAGCCATCTATTTCTTTTATGTCGGATTTTGTCTGTCACTTAACCGATTTGTGATTCGAACAGTTCAGCGAATGTATGCAATAAGAGGGAAGGGCCTTCACAGGGCAATTATCATCGGGACTGGTAAATCGGCCCAAACGGTTTTTGAAGATCTTCAAAGAAACAAAACCCTGGGTATGCAGGTACTGGGCTTTATTCACCTCAATGGTACATCTGACGTAGTACCATCTCAGGTCAATGAAAAAGAAATATTAGGTGAGCTCTCCGATATAGGAACGGTTATCAATAGTCTTGAAATACAGGAGGTGATTGTTGCCCTGGAGCCGGAACGAAGAGAAGACTTGGTACGGGTTATCAGCAGTGTGGATTATCCGGATATTTCGCTAAAACTTCTGCCCGATTTTTTCCAGCTTGTCAACGGGCTCAACAAAACCAATCAAATCTTTGGCCTGCCCCTGATTGATGTATCACCCACACCGCTCGCTTACCATGAACGCTTTTTAAAACGATCGCTTGATGTAATCATTTCCCTCATTGTGCTTGTATTATCATTACCCCTGATGCTGATTATCTCAATTATAATTAAATCAACCTCAGAAGGCCCGGTTATTTACAGTCAAAAACGGGTTGGCCGAAACGGAAGAAACTTCACCATGTACAAATTCAGAACAATGGTAAATGATGCCGAGGCAGAGAGCGGACCAACATGGGCCAGCGATAATGATCCGAGAATAACAAAAGCAGGACATTGGCTTCGAAAATTGAGACTGGATGAGCTGCCTCAATTCCTAAATGTTTTAAAAGGTGATATGAGCCTGGTGGGCCCCCGTCCGGAACGCCCGCATTTTGTAGAAAAATTTCAGCAGCAGATTCCGTTATATACAAGGCGTCTTCGCGTTAAACCGGGAATTACCGGCTGGGCACAGGTAAAATGGAAATATGACAGCTCGCTTGATGATGTCATTGAAAAAACAAAATACGATCTGTTTTACGTAGAAAACATGTCTTTGAGAATGGATTTTAAAATCCTGATAAATACACTTTTCACAGTTATCAGAGCCAAGGGGAAGTAAAGTGAAAAGCAGAAATTCTTTAGTCATTATACCCACGTACAACGAAGCTCATAACATAGGCAGGATGATAGACAATATCATGCACTTGTCCGTGTGGGTTGATCTTCTGGTTGTGGATGATAATTCACCGGATGGGACGGCTGAAGTTGTCCGGCAAAAGCAAAAAGAGTACGAAAAGAGAATTCATTTGATTGAGCGACAGGGGAAATTAGGCCTGGGAACTGCGTATGTACGAGGGTTCCGGTTTGCTCTTGAAAACGACTATGAGTTCATTTGTGAAATGGATGCTGATTTTTCGCACAATCCCGAAGACCTCCCAAAATTGATTGAACCGGTTCAAAATGGTGAGGCAGATGTTGCCATTGGCTCCAGGTATTCTGACGGAATAAGTATTGTAAACTGGCCTCTCAGCCGTTTGATCCTTTCTTATGGAGCGAATCTCTATGCGCGCTTTATTACAGGCCTTCCCATTAAGGATACCACTGCCGGTTTTAAATGTATCCGGCGTGAAGTTTTAGAGCATATTGATATTGACAAGATCAAGTCGAACGGATACGCATTTCAAATCGAAATTCATTTCAGAGCCTGGAACGCAGGCTTCAGATTAAAGGAAGTTTCAATTATTTTCAGAGAAAGAGAGGAGGGAGAGTCCAAGATGAGTAAATCAATTGTGCGAGAAGCCATCTGGCGTGTATGGGCTCTGAAATTCAGAAGCCTGACAAGATCACTCTGAACCGGCTTTATCAGGCCTTTTTCTCTGAGCAGAACAGAATTCCTACCTTCGCCGCTTTCTTTTTAACTTTTGATCCATACTATAGCGACCCGGGCCTGTAAGAAGAAGAGCAATAAATGCAATTGCAGCCTTAAGTGGATGCGCGATTTGAGAAAAAGAATCTCCCTGAACCAAATGGTGTAAAAATGCTACTACCATTGTGATAATTAACAGAAGAAGGGTGGGCATCATGTAGAGGCCGAAAATAAGCAGTATTCCTCCGAAGAATTCTGTAAATGCAGCCATAAAACCAAAAAATACGGGCGCAAAATCAATACCCAGACCCTGCATTGCCATACCTAACTGCCCCCACGCTTCGGGCCCTCCAAAGAGTTTGGGAAATCCATGAAATATAAATAAAACACCAAGGCCGACCCGGAGAAAAAGAAGTCCGGAATCAATATATTTTCCTGAGAGATACACGAGATTTTTTTTCTTTAAACATTGCGGTTATCTGTTATTATATGAGATTCTGTAAATTTTGTTTCGATGGTCGTCTGAAACAAGAAGAGAACCATCCGGCATCTGGATCAAATCAACTGGCCTGCCCAGTACAGTTTCATCTTCCTGAAGCCATCCTTCAATAAAAGGTTCGTAAGAGACAGCTTTATTTCCTTCGAGGCGGACGAGCGAAACTCTGTAACCGATTTTTTCACTCCGGTTCCAGCTTCCGTGCTCGGCAATCAGGATTTGGTTTTGATATTTGTCAGGAAACATATCGCCGGTATAAAATATCATTCCAAGCGCGGCAACATGTGGGCCAAGGTTCTGCTCAGGAGTTGTAAAATCTGTACCAAGCTCTTTTCCCGTCTCTCCGAATTCGGGATCCCAAATATCATCTCCGTGTAAATATGGATAACCAAAGTGTTGTCCAATACTATCAAGACGGTTCAGTTCGTCAGGGGGCCTGCTGTCACCCATCATATCCCGGCCGTTTTCTGTAAACCATAACGTACCGGTTTCCGGATGCCAGCCAAACCCAACTGAATTTCTGACACCATGTGCAACTATTTCCATCTCTGAGCCATCCGGATTGATCCGGGTAATGGTGGAGAAAACCTCCTCCTCACGTTCACAGATATTACAGGGTGCTCCTACCGGAACATAGAGTTTGTCATCCGGGCCAAATGCTATATACTTCCAGCCATGGTGTGTTTCTGAAGGATATCGGTCTGTAATGATAACCGGATCAGGCGGATTTTCAAGATTCTTATCAATGTCATCAAACCGAAGAATCCGGTCTACAGCCGACACATACAGATCTCCGTCTTTCCAGGCTACCCCGACGGGCATATTCAAATCTGATGCAATCGTTAGCACAGAGTCTGCCCTGAAATCACTATTGAGATCCAGAATAGCGTAAACACTGCCTGCGCCCCGTGAACCGGCATAAATTACGCCTGTGGGACTCATGGCCATGGCACGCACATTAGGTATATTTTCTGCAAAAAGTTCAACTGTAAATCCATCGGGAGAGGAGAGATAGTCAACCTGAACGTTTTCGGGTGTTACAGAACCCGATTGCGGTCCGTAATTGCACGAAAGAAATAAAAACAGTGAAAGTAACAGTATGCCTGCAGATGATTTCATTTGCCAGATTAAGTTAGTAGCTCTATTTATATAAAAAATTATAGAGAGATTACATAATCAAACTTTTTAAAGTTTGTGAATGTTATAAAACCATTCAAAATAAATTTATAAATAATAGATAACACTCAGCTTACGATGGTTCAGCTTGTATGGTTCAGAAATAATCTCAGAATGCATGATAATCCGGTGTTAAAAGCTGCATCTGATAGCGGTCCTGTTCTTTGTTTTTACTGTTTTGATGAAAGGCATTTTTCCAAAAGCAGGTATGGTTTTTTAAAAACAGGTGAAATTCGCACACAATTTTTAATTGAATCGGTGTCAGATCTAAAGTATCAACTGGCAGAAAGAGGCGGAGATTTGATTGTATCTGCCGGCAAGCCGGAAGATGAAATCCCGAAAATCCTGGATAAATATCCGGTCAGCAGAATCTTCGCACCGAAAGAAGCGACATATGAAGAGCTGCAGGTTGAAAAGTCACTGGAGAAAAGTTTGCAGGTGCCGGTTAACTGGATTTGGGATTCTACCTTGTATCATCCGGATGATCTTCCTTTTGAACCCGGTTCGATTCCTGATGTTTTTACTGCCTTCAGAAAAAAAGTTGAAAAAAAGGCTCAAGTTCGAAATCAGGTATACATTAATGGAAGTATAAAATTTGCTGAGATTGAGGGCGCCGGAAATATTCCTGAATGTGAGGACCTGGTTTCAAAGGTTGCCGGTGTTGATAAACGATCTGTTCTTCAGTTTAAGGGTGGTGAGAGGAGCGCACTGAGACGGTTATATGAATATATTTGGCAGGGAGATCATCTGAAAAATTACAAACAGACAAGAAACGGACTTCTGGGCGCGAATTACTCGTCAAAATTTTCTGCATGGCTCGCAAACGGTTCTTTGTCTCCGCGGAAAATCTATGATGAAGTGAAAGCGTATGAAAAAGAGCGGGTGAAAAACAGTTCTACCTACTGGCTTATTTTTGAATTGATCTGGCGGGATTATTTCCGGTTTTCGGCTTTGAAATATGGTAATAAAATTTTTAAACCGGGCGGAATTCAGGATAATAAGATGAATCAGCGTGTGGATAACAATCTGTTTGAGGCCTGGGCGAATGGTGAGACCGGGTTTCCTTTTATTGATGCCAATATGCGTGAACTTAACTCTACAGGATACATGAGTAACAGGGGCAGACAAAATACAGCCAGCTTCTTATCTCAGGATCTGGATATTGACTGGCGAATGGGTGCGTCATGGTTCGAAGAGAAACTGATTGATTACGATGTTTGCAGTAATTGGGGCAATTGGGCATATAATGCAACTGTTGGACACGATCCGCGGAACCGCCATTTTAATGTCATTTATCAAGCCAAAAAATATGACAGAAAAGGGGAATACGTCCGGCATTGGGTTCCTGAATTAAAAATGGTTCCCGCTGAGTTTATCCATGAGCCATGGAAGATGACTCCGGATCAGCAGGTTCTTTTCGGTGCAGAGATTGGGAAAAACTATCCCGGGCCAATCATCAGCTTATAATGAGAGGAGACACTGTAGAGAATGTTGAACTGTTGAAACGTAGAATTGAAAGGCTTACGGGCTTTTGAAGTGGTTTGCAAGTGTTATTTTATTTTTTGCCTGGTGGTTTCATGCGAAGCTCGCGGAGGTGCAAAGCCTGCAAATAAATTCCTATCGGCTTAAACTGATAATTTATTTACATTTCATACTGTAAGTGTTTTCGAAAACAGAATTAAAATAAACGGTATGAAAGTTCTCCCCATTATTCTATTTCCAATAATAATACTATTTGCAAGCTGCAGCTATCCCGAAGAGGATCTATATGAGCTTTTCGAAGATCACTATGAATACCGGCTTCAAACCGATCCTCTTTTTGCTACCGACCAGGGCGTGAACAGATTGAATGACAAGCTTCCCGATTCCTCACTTGAGGCTCTTGAAGATCAATACATGCAAAATCAACAGTTTTTTGACAGGCTTGAATCGATTTCCTATCAGCGTCTTTCACGTGAAGACCAAATCAACTATGATATTTTTAAGTTGCAGCTCGAAAATGAGATCAGGAATTATGAATTAAACGGACATCTGCTTCCGCTAAATGGATGGTGGGACTATCATGCAACATTTGCGGATCTGCCAAACAGGGTCCCTCTCAATAACAGAAATGATTATGAGAACTACCTGAAGCGTCTTGAAGCGTTTTCAACATTCAATGAGGGATTTATAGAACGGATGGAAAAAGGTATTGAAGAAAATTGGGTACGGCCGAAGGTTGTATTCGATAATTATGTGGAATCTGTAGAATCTCACATTACGGACGATCCTTCTGAAAGTGTTCTTTTTGAACCGTTCAAAAACTTTCCGGTCTCAATTGAACCGGAAGACCGGGAATTGTTAATCTCGCAGGCCGAAGAAGTTATTCGCAATGATGTTGTACCTGAGTACGAAAAGCTCCGGGATTTTTTGACAGATATATATATTCCAAATAGTGCAGAATCTATTGGCATTACGGATTTGGAAGGCGGCACTGAATACTATAGATTTTTGATTCGCCGGTATACGACCCTCGATCTGACACCTCAAGAGATACACCAGGAAGGATTACGTGAAGTGGAACGGATTCGCGGGGAGATGATGACGATTGTGGAAGAGGAAGATTTTGAGGATGATTTTGATACCTTTGTTGAGTTCTTGCGATCAAATCCGCGATTTTATGCAAATAGCCCGGAAGAACTTTTAAAAGAGACTGCCCTGGTACTGAAAAAGATGGATGGTAAACTGCCTGAGCTTTTTAAAACACTTCCCAGGCTGCCGTATGGAATACGCGAAGTACCATCCTACCTGGCACCGCGTACTGCCACAGCATACTACAGCCGCGGAGCTGCTGATGGGACCCGTGCAGGCTATTATGCAGTGAATACTCACAATTTAAACAGCCGTCCTCTTTATGAAATAGAGGCATTGTCCTTTCATGAGGCAGTTCCGGGGCATCATCTGCAAATAGCTTTGCAGCAAGAGCTGGAAAATCTGCCGGTTTTCAGAACTTCGTCCGGTTTTACGGCTTTTACGGAAGGGTGGGCACTATACTCTGAGAAGCTGGGCCTTGAAGTTGGTTTTTACGAAGATCCCTACAGTAATTTTGGAAGGCTCAGTTACGAAATGTGGCGTGCCCTGCGCCTTGTCGTAGATACAGGAATACACTCTATGGGCTGGGACAGACAACAGTCTATAGAGTATATGGCACAGAATTCAGCTCTCTCTTTACATAATATTCAATCAGAAGTAGATCGCTATATCTTCTGGCCGGGTCAGGCACTTGCTTACAAAATGGGTGAGATCAAAATCCGTGAATTGAGAGATTTGGCAGAGAGTGAATTTAAGGAAGAGTTTGATATTCGTGAATTTCATGATGTTGTTTTGCTGAATGGAAGTGTGCCTCTTGATCTGCTTGAAGAAAATGTTCAGTTATACATTGATGAGAAACTTGAGAAAACTGAATCTGAATAATTCAGTTTATCATTTATTTTGGAAGGATTTCGTAAAAAAGCCGGACATACTTCTTATAGAAGCCTGCCCGGCTTTTTAGATTTTATTACCTCTTCAGCAAATCACAAATCAGTTTGCTGCCATTTCACCGTCTCCTTCGGGTATCCAGCTGTTAACAAGCTCTTCGTGTTCCATCATCCATTCCTTGGTAACGGTTGCTACATCCTGATCGGATTCATTAACTTTAACCATCAGGTCTGCAAGTTGTTCTTCGGTGAAGTACATATTTTTAAGAAACTGTGCCAGTTCCGGTTTATCTTCTTCAAGATTCTCGCGGCCCATAATATGAATGTTTCCGGTTTCCCAAAGCATTTTATCTTCATCCTGATACAGGAATTTGAGATCCCAGCGGCCAAATTTCCAATGTGGCTGCCAGCCGGTTACCACAATCCACTCTTCATTTTCGATAGCGCTGCTAAGTGCGGCGGTCATGGCCGGCCCGCTTGAAGTAAGTAATTCAAGGTCAAGATCATACTCTTCAATGAGTTCTTGCGTTGTCTGCATGACCCCGGCACCGGCGTCTATTCCGACTATTTCTCCGTCAAATTCATCTCTGTACTCATTTAACTGAGAAATGCTATCAATTTCTACATATGCAGGTACAACGAGGCCGCTTTGAGTTCCCTCGTACACATGTCCAAGATCTACAATATCGTCCTCAAATCTATCCATGTAATTACGGTGTAAAACCGGCAGCCATGTCTCCATAAAAGCGTCCTGATCACCATTTGCAATAGCGGTATAAGCCGGCCCTGCATCCGCTGAAGTTATGTTGACATTGTATCCCATCTTCTCTTCAAGGATGTTTTTTGCAAGATTTGTATAGGCGATACCTTCTGCCCAGTTCACATAGACAAGATCAGCGTTTTTTGTTGTATCATCCTCAGGCGCACAGGATGTGGCAAACAGTCCGAAACTGATTGTGATTGCCAGAAAATAACCCATACAGGTTTTTAACGTATTCATTGTTTTCATAATAAATGCCTTTCGTTATTTAATTTGAATGTTAGTTTTGTAGCTTAGAGTTAAGATTTTTGAGTTGCGGTTCCCATTGACTGTGTAACCCTGTCCAGAAAGATGGCAAGAATAACAATAGCAATTCCGCCTTCAAATCCCAGCCCGATATTCAATTGCTGAATTCCAACCAGAACAGGCTGCCCAAGTCCACCGGCTCCAATCAGTGACGCAATAACAACCATTGACAGGGCAAGCATAATGGTTTGATTTACACCTGCCAGAATAGTAGGCAGTGCAACGGGTAGTTCAACCTTGTAGAGCATCTGTCTGGAATTAGAGCCAAATGCCAGTGCTGCCTCTTTAATTTCTTCGGGAACCTGCCGGATTCCCAGATTGGTGAGCCTTACAGCCGGTGGTGTGGCAAAGACAAGCGTAGCGACTACGCCCGGAACCTTGCCCAGCTGGAAAAATAATACGGCCGGAATCAGATAAACAAAAGCCGGCATGGTCTGCATGAAATCGAGTATGGGCCTTACTATTTTTTCAACAGCATCATTTTTAGATGCCCATATACCTACGGGAATACCAATAATGAGTGCGATAATTACAGCAGTAAAAATCAATGCCAGCGTATCCATGGTTTGAGGCCATAAATTCATTCCCTCGATTACGAACATTCCGGCAAGTGTAAAAATAGCAACACCATAACCGGATATATACCAGGCAATGGCAGAGAAAATGATAATCATGATGAGCGGATGGGGAAACATTAAAACAGATTCAAAAGCGGTCAGCGTTGCGCTGACGGTTGCTGAGATTAAATCGAAAAAACCGCTCAGGTTATCAATCAGCCATTGAATGATAAATTCAAAAAATTCTCCTACCGGGATATCAATCATTTGAGAACCTCTTCTTTGTTTTCAGTTTCTTCTGGCTCATCGTTTTCGGCCTCATAATCAGGGTCATTTAAATTTACTTCACTTATAATAGAAGCACGGTCTACAACACCCATGAATTTATTCTGTTCATCCACAACGGCAATCGGATGGTCGGTTTCAAGCGCAATTCCTATGAGTTGTTTAATGGGTGTGTCAGGTGAAGTTGATTTTGTCTCGGTTTGTATGATTGTATCCAGACTTTTATTCTTCTTTTTGTGCAGATCAACCGCATCTTCAATCGAAACAATACCTTTGAATTTCCGATCTCTATCAATGACAAATGTAAATGACACTCCATGCTGTTCCATCTCTCTGACAGCAACTCCGGGTCCGTCCTTTTTTATATTTACAACCGGAGCCTTGCGCATGATGCTGCCGGCAGTTATAATTTTTGTCCGATCAACATTTTGTACAAACGCTCTTACGTAATCAGTTTCGGGATCGGTCAGAATCTGTTCGGGTGTGCCTATTTGCACAATCATTCCATCTTTCATAATCGCAATTCTGTCACCGATTTTTAAAGCTTCGTCCAGATCATGAGTGATAAAAACGATTGTTTTGTGCATCCGGTCCTGTATTTCGAGCAACTCTTCCTGCATGTCTGCACGAATGAGCGGGTCAAGAGCGCTGAATGCTTCATCCATCAACAAAACTTCCGGCTCATTCGCAAGTGCCCGTGCAAGGCCAACACGCTGCTGCATTCCTCCGCTCAATTCTGACGGTTTCATATTTTCGTATCCTTTTAAACCGACAAGATCAATTGCTTTCAGTGCTTTTTCTTCTCTGTCTGATTTATCCATTCCGCCTATTTCGAGCCCGTAAGCAACATTATTTAAAACGGAGCGATGGGGAAAGAGCCCGAAATTTTGAAATACCATCGACATTCTCTTGCGTCGCAACTCAAGTAGTCTTTTGTGATCAACATTTAAAATATCTTCATTGTCATCACCGAGATAAATTTCACCGCTTGTAGGTTCAATTAATCGATTCAGACAACGCAGCACTGTTGATTTTCCACTTCCGGACAGGCCCATAATAACAAATGTTTCAGACTGCCTGATTTCAAAAGAGGCGTTATTGATAGCCACCGTGCATCCTGTTTTTTCCAGTATGTCAGGTTTTGAAACACCATCTCTGAGCATTGGAATTGTTCGTTCCGGGTTCCTGCCAAAAATTTTATAAAGATTCTTAACGGTTATTGCACTCATCCATAAATCATTAAATCATGGCTCGAAAAAGTATGTATTTCCGAAATGTTTAATTAACTGTCACTTAATTTTTAAAATTAGTAAACGCCATGATATTCAAATAAAAAATTGATATATAAAAATATATAAAATTTGATGCACCAAAAAATATTTATTAATAAAAATATTCCATTTAAGACTGCCGGGTTAAACGGAGTTTATTACGAATGTATAATTTTAGTGCCCAAAACGTTCAGAAATTCGGAAAGCCATTTTTGATGTCCGGGCCATGCGGGTGTGGTAACCAGGTTTCCGTCAACTACAGCCTCAGTAACATCCACATCCACATAATCAGCCCCTGCAAGCTTCATTTCAGGGCCACATGCCGGATACGCCGTTAACTTTTTCCCCTCAATACCACCTACCGCTGCCAAAATTTGTAATCCATGACACAGTGCAGCGATTGGTTTATCATTTTCTACAAAATGTCTCACTTTTGAGATTACCTCGTCATTCAGACGAAGGTATTCGGGCGCTCGCCCACCGGGTAACACCAAGGCATCATAATCTCCCGGATTAGCTTTGTCGAAGTCGTGATTAAGTGTAAAGTTATGTCCCAATCCTTCCATGTAGGTTTGATCTCCCACAAAATCGTGAACAGCAGTTGGACAATGATCTCCCTTTTTTTTGTCAGGGCATACTGCATGAACTTCATGTCCAACCATTTGCAGTGCCTGAAAGGGAACCATTATCTCCAGGTCTTCACCGTAATCTCCGACGATCATTAATATTTTTTTTGCTGCCATCAGATATCCTTTTGTTTTTTTTAAGGTTTCTATGATACAATTACTAAACAAATTAGGAGTTAAAGATGTTCAGATATCACAGATAAAAAAAGCCCGCAGCTATTAACTGCGGGCTCTAAAATGAAGTTTGTTATTAATTTACTTGATAAGCATCATTTTTCGTACCTGTGAGAAATTATCAGCCTGTATTCTGTACAGGTACATTCCACTTGAGAGATTGGACGCATCAAAGGAGACCGTATGGCTTCCAGCTGAACGCTGTTCGTTTACAAGTGTTGCAACCCGCTGTCCCAGTGTGTTAAACACATCGAGTGTTACATCGGATGCGCTTGGCAAAGTAAATGTAATTTGAGTTGTAGGGTTAAACGGATTGGGGAAATTTTGGTTCAGTTCAAACTCCTGCGGACGGTCGGAAAAGAAATCATCTTCGTTACTTGTAACCACTCCCCGGCTGAATGTAACGGTAAATGACTCTTCGGGATACTTAATATTTTCTCCGTCAGAAGCGACAACCGTCCATTTTATTGTTGCGTCTTCGCCAACCTGAACACCGAGTTGTTCCATTGTTAGGTCGATAAACGCTTTTGTAACTGTAAGAGAAGGCTCTGCTCCGGAAGCATCTGATGGTAAATCGAGAAGTGGCACACTGAACAGAAGGTCCGGTGTTGTCGCTATCCAGCGATAAGTTACGTCATCTTCTGTGTCAGAAGTCGTTGTTTCCCACGTTACCTGAATCTGGTCAGTTGACTCTCCCTCTACCGGTATGGTAGTACCGTTTTCAGGTGCAGTCAGTGCAAAGGACGAGAGCGCATTGAAATTTTGGAAATCCCCCAGTTTTCTTGGCACAATCTGAATCGTTTCGTTAAACTGTGTGATAAATCCGATCACATTAAGTTGTTCTGCAGGAATCGTTGTACCTACGTACGTCTCTTCGTCCGGTTCCAGAATGGATTCTTCTATGCGATCAACCCTGAG
>CAZFAJ010000076.1:0-5793 GCA_964517005.1 uncultured Balneolaceae bacterium
AAAAACTTTTTGAGTATATCTTCAATTACTTTTTCATCGGGAGTTACACTGGGATTTTCAGATGTCCCTCTGATTTTAATCGGGATGCCGATCTTTCCATCTTCTCTAGTCAATGCATCCGCTGCGCGGTTTGACAGGACACTTGCAATGTCATTTTTAAACCTGCCCGGTAATATCAGTTCAGCCTGGTAATTGATTCTGTCCGTAACCAGATGCTGGGTTCCATCCAGCTCCAAACCAAGGTCATCACTCGTCATTCTGAAATTATCAAAAGAGAGAACTGTATCCTGAATTACATATGTGGCAGTCCACTCGTCCAGAGCCAGGTTCTCGATCTCGGAGGATTTCAGCCATTCAGCTACCTTTTTTTGAATGGGGTGTCCGCGTAGTCTTGCCTTTGTCATGCCGAAATCGCCATTGGCTTTGGTAGTTCCCGGATCCGGATTCAGGTAGACATCAAATTCAGTAAAATAATCCGTATCTGCACTAAAAGAGCCCGACAGATATTCATGGATGTTGCCCTGGCTTCCGAAGAGGTTCATTTCTCTGAAAAAGGAAGAAGCCTGAAGGCTGTCGAGCCGGCCAACAAACCTCATATCGGTACGTTCAGGATCTTTTGCATTCCAGGTCATCTGTCCGCTTGCCTTGCCTTGAAACAGATTCGCTGTGGCTTCATCCAATAGAATCTGTTCAGGATTTGTCCGCGCTTTGCCCTTCAGATTGGTTACAACAATTCCAAAGTAGATCAGGGAATCAATTTCTGCGTTAACTTCAGACACCAATTCAGGTAATTCAACGGGGATGGGTTCCTCTTCTGCCTCCGCTTCCCAGTCGATCATTTCGTCTGTATTCAGCATGTTACTGTGGTAGCTTCCGGTAAGTTTTGGCATTGTTGCCTCCGTTTTATGCTCCTGCAGAAAACCGAGATAGTTTTCCAATCGGCCTTCCACCTGAAAATCGGATGAGCCGTAATTCATGCTGAAATTTTCAAGCGTCATGGCTTCCGGAGTGGCAGTAAGTTTTCCGCCTAAATCTGTAACAGGAAGAGAGAGTGAATCCCCCGAGGCGTTTACGTTATTCAATTCGAAAGAACCATTTAAAGCTATATCCTGTGGATCACCGGCTGGACCTGTGGCTTGCAAATTGAGATTGGCATTGCCTGTCAGTTCATCCAGCCATGGGTCAAGTGAGTAGTAGGCAGAAAGATCGCTCAAGAATGCATCTCCACGAATATTTACATCAAAAACCGGGTTCTCTCCCAGATAATTTTGAACGTTGCCGCTCATTCGGAGATTGTTATTCCCGGATTTGAACCTTGCTTCATCCATTTGAAGCAGGGTGCCACTTGCATTCGCAACCAGAGTGATATCTTCAAGCGGCTTACCAAGTGATTTGTGGGACAGGTAGCCGTTCCGAAATTCTACCCTGCTGTTTTGCAGAGCCTGCTCAAGCTGATCTGGATCAGCTTTTCCCTGGAGTGTTGCATTAGCGGTAAGATTGCCCCTCATAGTTAGGGTGTCTTCGTCGATAGGATAAAAATCTTTAATGGTGGCAAGATCGAAATTGAGATCGGCTGTAATATCAAAAGAGCGTTCATTTTCGTCAAGAGGTCGTGCAACAGATCCGTTCATGCTAAAAGAGTTACCTGCTGCTTTCAGTCCGCTTGATTCGATTTGCAGGAGATCTTCGCTTGCCCGTATCACTGCATTGATATCTTCAACAGGCTGCGGAACACCTGCGTATTTCAGCAAACCGTCAGTAAGGGTGAAATTTGAAGTAAATGTGGCAGATTCTGGCTGATCCAGCCGCCCGGTTGCACTTGCATTCAGTGAAATCAACCCGTTAAGTTCTTCAATATCCAACTCTTCAAGCGGATAAAAACTTCCGACCGTTGAAAGATCCACGTCTCCGTTGGCTTCAAGCGAAAAGATACCATCTTCATCTAAGGGACGCTCTACATTTCCGGAGCCATTGAGAATATTATCACCAGCCTGCGCGTGAAACTCCGCAATTTCAAGAAGAGTGTTGGACAGATCCATTTTGAACCGGATATCCCTGATTGCTTCAGGGAGATCCGGATTTTTGAGGTAACCGTCATTCACTTCAAGCAGAATATTAAATTGCGGCAGGCTGTCTTCTGCAAGTTCACCGCTCAAAGAACCGTCAAAAATCAGTGATCCGCTTGTTTCAAGCCCGGATAGGTACTCATCATATTCTGGCGGAGCAAGCCGTAAAAGCTCACCAAAGTTCTCAGAGCTCGATGTAAACTGAAGATCCATTTCGGGGGCATCCGCGCTCCAGTTTTTTATTTCACCAGACAGTTTCAGCGCAAGACCACGAATGGAAAGTGTGCCTTCGCTGAGTGTCAGAATCTCTTGCTCTGTATCAAGAACCGATTCCTGCTGCAGGCTGAGCGCAAGATTTTCAATATAGTTTTCTCCATCCATGGATACTGACAAATTTTCCAGATTGGCATCTATACTGCTTTCGATCAGCTCTGTAAACTGAAGGGAGAGATCTGCATCAAGTCCCCGGAGCTGCACAGAAGTTTGTTCCGGCCGGTCATCATAGAGAACGGAGGCGCTGCGAAGAGTAAAATAGGGAACCGCAATTGCATAGCCGGGTTCTTCTTCAGCCGCCGCTTCCGGATCCTCTTCAGCAAGCTTAAGCAGGAAGTCGATATTGGTTGTTCCATCCTCATATATAATGTAGTTCACATCAGGACTTATCATCGAGAGTTCACCGATAGCTATCTCTCCGCCAATCAGAGGAAAAAGTTTTACGGAAACCAGCAGTTCATCAAGTGACGCAACGTGAGGCTGATCATTATCAGAAGGCAAAACAAAATTACCAATGCTGATTCCAAATCTCGGAAAAGTGCGAAAAAAAGTAACAGACATCGTTTCGACCTCAACTTCCCGGCCAATCGTTTCGTTTACTTCCGGCAGTACCATGCTTTTCAGGCGATCGTCAGTAAAGTAGAGATTTAATCCAACTATAATAACGATGAAGAGGGCAACTACAGCGGCAAGAATCTTGAGGAATAATTTCATGACGGTATGGATTTATGATCGTTGTATTATTAAAACTAAACAGATTTAGAGATAATATCTGCATTTACAAAATATATACATGTTTGTTGCCGGTGTTATATGAAGGCAGCAAACAAGTTAATTCTGATAGCCTGAAATTGTTTCAGTGATATACGGGTTTAACTTACCGGCAACCTCTCCATGTCATTTCTGAAAAATAGCAGTAAGACATATTATCAAAACAATTTACTGCTTAAAATTTATTCTGGAAACTGTCAAATCTTATCAAAATATTCCCTCCGTATTGCCAGCACTCAGATTTGGGCCAGTGCCTGATCAATTCGCCTCAAAATTTTCTCTTTGCCAAGTAATTCCATAGTCCCAAACAAATCGGGGCCGAAGCCAATACCGGTAATAGCAATTCGCAGGGGCATCATAAGCTTGCCGAAACCAACTTCTTTCTCAGCGATGGTTTCTTCTAACAGTTTTTTCAGTTTGTCTGCCTCGAATGAATCATCAGGAAGAGGATCAATTTTTTCACGATATGCCCGAACAAGTTCCGGACTGTCATCTTTCCATTTTTTCAGGGCTTTTTCATCATATTCTTTTGGATCCTCAAAGAAAAAAGATCCAAGTGTCACGAACTCATCCACTTTGCTGATCCGTTCTTTCATTAGTGAAATTGCGGTTTCCAGATATCCGCTATTCTTGATATCATATCCATGTTCTTCAGCGATAGGTTTTACCTGTTTAGCGATTTCAGCATCCGGTTTTTCCCGCAGATAATTTTCGTTGTACCAGATTAATTTTTTATAGTTAAAAACCGCGCCGCCCTTACTGACCCGGTCAAGTGTAAATAATTGGCACAGTTCTTCCAGTGAATGTATCTCACTGTCATCACCCGGGCTCCAGCCGAGATAGGCAAGAAAATTAACCAGGGCTTCCGGCTCAAAATGTTGTTTGATGTAGTCGCGTGTATTAACCGGAATGCCTTCTTCCTCAGCTTTTCTTTTTGAGAGTTTACCACCGCTTGGTGACATAATCAGTGGCAGATGAGCCATTACCGGCGGCTCCCAGCCCAGGTATTGATAGAGGAGCAGGTGTTTGGGGGTACTGCTCAGCCACTCTTCACCCCGGATCACATGGGTGATTTTCATCAGGTGATCATCCACAACATTTGCCAGATGGTAAGTTGGCATGCCATCCGATTTGATCAGCACCTGGTCGTCAAGTCCTTTGGTTTCGAAGGATACAATTCCGCGAATTTCATCTTCGAACCGGACAGTTTCACGCCTCGGCACTTTCAGCCGGATTACATACTCTTCGCCCCGTTCAAGTCTTTCATCCACTTCACTCTGTGGCAGGGTTAAACTGTTTTTCATCGACTGACGGGTAATGGAGTCATAACGGGGTGATGGATTCCCGGATTTCTGAAGCCGTTCACGCATCTGGTCCAATTCTTCGGTGGTATCAAATGCGTAATATGCATGTCCGGATTTGATCAGCTTCTCTGCGTACGTCTCGTAAATATCTTTTCGTTCACTTTGTCGGTAAGGCCCAAATTCTCCGGGATTTTCAGGTCCTTCATCAATCTCAATTCCGCACCAGTTTAATGCTTGAAGAATATCGTTTTCCGCTTCTTCTACATAACGGGATTGATCTGTATCTTCAATTCTGAGTATGAATTTGCCATCTGAGTGGCCCCGGGTAAAGAGATAGTTGTAAAGAGCAGTTCGTAAGCCTCCGACATGCAGAAATCCGGTTGGAGAGGGTGCAAAACGTACGCGGACGGTACTTTCCATGTAAATCTTTTTTGTTTTTAAATTAAAAATTATCTATTAAAAATAAGGTGAATTTAAATGGATGGCTAATGTTTTTACAGGCCGTATTTTCCAGTGCAAAAAAAGATAAAAACAGTTTAGATCTCAATTATTGATTTAAGAATCCGGTATCTGTACAAAACGAAAACAGATGGATATTTGTTAATTCAAAAGATTAAAAAAATATAAAAACCTATGAGTAATAAACTAAAAACACTTTCAGAACAGGAACTTGAACATTTCATTTCAGAAGCAGTCAGTGAATACATTAACGAGAAGTGCGAGTGCGAAGTGACCAATCTTGATACACCGTATATTGATACGGAGGCACCCGTTGATGCACACGACAGAAGAAATTTAAAATTCGAAGCGACGGTCTGGTATGAGGAAAAAACTCCGACCGGTTAAAATTCCAGGCAGCTTGCAGTATAAAAAAGGTTGTTCAATTTTGAATTTTTAATTCTTAATTTTGAGTTATACAATTCAAAAATCAAAATTCTCAATTCAAAATTCTCAAAACCATGCCAAAACCTTTTCATCTTGCTTTTCCCGTAAAAGATATAGACGAAACTTTAATTTTTTACAGAGATGTTTTGGGCTGCACAACCGGCAGGAGTTCTGAGGAGTGGATTGATTTCAATTTCTGGGGCCACCAGGTAGTTGCACATCTGAGTCCGGATGAAGCCGGTAAATCCAATAAAAATGAAGTTGATGGGCATCAGGTGCCTGTCAAACATTTTGGCGTGATATTGGATTGGGATGACTGGCATGATTTGGCAGACAGGCTGAAGAAAAAGAAAATAAAATTCATTGTTGATCCGTACATCCGCTTTAAAGGCAAACCCGGTGAACAGGCCACAATGTTTTTTACCGACCCCAGCGGAAATGCGCTTGAATTTAAAGCTTTCAGAGATGAGAGCAAGATATTTGCCAAATAACTG
>CAZFAJ010000076.1:5893-7149 GCA_964517005.1 uncultured Balneolaceae bacterium
CCGGCATTTAAGTATTGAGCATAAAGAATTTAGCTTGTACTTTAAGTTATATTTTTAAAGAACACCGGTATTTACTCATCATGGCTCAAAACTACAAAACGATTACCCCCGCTGACAGAATGCTGGAGCTCCCCGACTATCTTTTCGGAAAGCTGAATGCTGAAAAGCAGCGGCTTCGAAGTGAGGGAAAAGACATTATCGATTTTGGGATGGGTAATCCCGATATGCCTGCTTCCCGCGAAGCCGTAGAGAAAATTCATGAGGTGGTTGAAGATGAAAAAGCACACCGGTATTCGCGGGCAACAGGGATTCCGCACCTGCTGCGTGCAGCGTCCGATCACTATAAAAAGCTTTACAACGTAGATCTGGATTCAGAACACGAAGTGATCGCAACCATTGGCAGCAAAGAGGGGTTGTCACATCTTGCACTGGCTTTGCTGGGCCCGGGAGATTTTTGTGTGGTTCCGGAACCCTATTTCCCTGTTCACATGTGGAGTGTGGTAATTGCAGGTGCTGATGTGTTCAACGTACCGGTGACAGATAATCCTGAAGATTTTATCAAGAGCCTTGAAGCACTTGAGCAAAGACCGAAAGTTATTTTTTTAAACTTTCCGCACAATCCTACAGGAACAACTGTGGAACTCTCTTTTTTTGAAAAAGTAGTCGCATACTGCAGGAAAAGAAGTATTTTTATTATTCACGATTTTGCCTACAAGGATATTACATTTGGCGATTACAATGCTCCAAGCATACTACAGGTAGACGGTGCAATCGATATAGCTGTGGAGTTTTTTACCATGAGCAAATCCTATAATATGGCAGGCTGGCGATGCGGGTTTTGCCTCGGGAATCGAAATGTGATCAAGCTGTTGTCACGTATAAAATCATTTTTTGACTACGGCTTATTTACTCCCATCCAGGTGGCAGCGATAACCGCTCTCCGAAATTCGCAGGATAAGGTAAAAGAGATTGCATCCAAATATGAAAAAAGGCGGGATGTTCTTGCAGAAGGCCTTGCACGAAGCGGCTGGGAAATCCCCCGTACAAGGGGAGCCATGTTTGTCTGGACTCCATTGCCGGAAAAATATCGGGAGATGGGTTCCCTTGAGTTTGCAGAAAAGCTGCTCAATGAAGCCGAAGTTCTCGTATCGCCCGGCATCGGATTTGGCCCGGCCGGCGAGGGACATGTAAGAATGAGCCTGGTTGAAAATACCCAGCGTATTCGACAGGCGGTGAGGCAGATCAACCGCATTCTT
>CAZFAJ010000076.1:7249-9840 GCA_964517005.1 uncultured Balneolaceae bacterium
TCTTAATTCCTAAAGATGTTCCTCTATATCGAGATTCAATTCATCAGCATAGGAGAGCAGCAGTTCTTTTTTATAATTCAAAAGCCCGTTGCGCTCACCGGTAATTATTTCACTGATAATTCTGTTACTCAGCATGAAGGAAGCAGCTTCGGCGCCGTAGTCTTCTGTGATTTTCTTTTTAACCGGCTTAAACAGATTGTTTTTTATCCGGTTCATTCTGCTCCTCTCTTTTTTCATCTTATGATACTCTTCTTTACTGAGAGGCTTCTTGACCGGTTCAGATTTTGAAAGCCCCCGTTTCAGGGCTTCTTCTTTACTTTTTTGCAAAAGCTGAGTCAGTTGATCTTTAGCAGCATCTTTTTTTTCCGAATTGAAATACTTTTCCGGGAATCCGGTACCGTTCAGTTTCTCAGGGTTCTTAGCTATTTTTACCAAAGAGTCTTTGTGTATAACCTTAAAGCCCGGCACATTGTTTTTTTCCGCAATCTCTTCCCTGAATTCCAGCAGATTTTTGAAGATATGCCACTCGTACTCAGTGAAACCTTTTTTATCTTTTTCTTTGATAAGGTTGATATCGTCCATATCTGTAAAATTCAGCCGGTTAAACACTTCATTTTCTTCATCAATCCATGAGGTGATCTCTTTTTGCTTTGCTTCATTTTCAAATAGCTCTTTAAGTTTTAAAAGATGCAGCACATCCTGAGCGGCATACTTAATTTGCTGTTCAGCCAGAGGCCGCTGAAACCAGTTGCTCATCTGGGATGATTTACCGGTATTAATATCAAGTACGCCGGAGATGATATTTACAAGGGATGCCGGGGGGTAATTTAGCAAACTGGTTGCAATACTTACATCGTAAATATTTTGAGGAATGCAATTCATTGAGTGAAGCAGCCTTATATCTTCACCGAAGGCAAATACAACTTTCTGAATGTCCCTGTTCTCAAGGACCGGAAAAATAAGGTCAATATTCAGACTCTCACTCAGTGGGTCGATCAGAAAGCAGGTATCACCATCAAAAACCTGCAGCAGGCAGAGATTAAACCCATACCGGTAGTAGTTTTTATCAAATTCAAGGTCTATGGCTATTTCTGGTTTGTCTTTCAAACTTGATATGCAAGGCTCAAGGTCTTTATTGCTGGTAATAAGTTGTAAGCTCATAGGCTATTCCGGAAGAAAACTTTAAGTGATTCAGTTGTTTGAAGCGAGGACAAATAATAAAATATTTTATCCAACTTAAAAATTTTTTGTTCCCATAAAACAGATTAAGTGGTTAACCGGCATTAATGCGCGTATATTTATCATTTTGGATTTAACCGCTTAATAAGAGGGCCAAATAGAGAACTAGACTTTATGATTAAAAAAAGAGATCTATTAATCATCGGCAAAGTCTGGCCGGAACCGGACTCTTCTGCAGCCGGCAGCCGGATGATGGAGCTGATCCGTCTTTTTAAACGTGAAGACTTCGGAGTAGTGTTTGCTTCCTCTGCAAAGGAGAGCAAATATTCAGTAAACCTGCAAACTTACGGCGTTGAGAAAGTTTCGATTGCATTAAACGAAAAAAGTTTTGATGATTTTATCAGTCGTTTGAAGCCGGACGTTGTGCTTTTTGACCGTTTTATGACCGAAGAACAGTTTGGCTGGCGTGTTGCAGAACAGTGTCCCGGTGCAATCCGGATTCTGGATACGGAAGATCTGCATTGCCTGAGGGAGGGTAGGCGAATTGCTCTAAAAGCAAACCGCGAATTCACCAATAGGGATCTGATAAATGATGTTGCTATGAGGGAGATTGCTTCGGTGTACAGGTGTGACCTTTCACTGATTATTTCAGAATTTGAGATGAAGCTGATGACAGATTTTTTTGATATCGATCCCGGCCTGTTGTTGTATTTGCCGTTTATGCTGGATAGAATTAAAACGGATGAGATCGAAAAGCTTCCTGCATATATCGACAGAACTGATTTTGTCTCCATCGGTAATTTTCTACATGATCCCAATTGGGATGCGGTTCTCTTCCTGAAACAGAAAATATGGCCACTGATCCGGGAGCGCTTGCCGGGTGCAAGAGTTTTTGTTTACGGCGCATATCCCTCAGAAAAAGCGGAAAATCTTCACCAGCCTGCCGATGGCTTTATCGTGAAAGGAAGGGCAGAGGATGCCAAAGAGGTGGTTCGAAATGCCAGGGTGATGCTTGCGCCGATTCGCTATGGCGCAGGACTCAAAGGCAAACTGATTGAAGCGATGCAGGGTGGAACACCATCGGTCACTACTTCAATAGGTTCTGAATCGATGCATGGCAACCTGCCGTGGCCGGGATTTGTGACTGACGATCCTGTTGATTTCGCCAATGCTGCTGCACAATTATATAACACAAAGCCGGAATGGAAGCGAAAGCAACAGATCGGTTACCGGATCATCAATGAACTTTATGATGGAAAGTTACCGGGGGATAGATTTATAAACCGATTGTCGGATATTTTGAAAAACAGGGAAAAACACCGGCTGCAAAATTTTACCGGCGCCATGCTGATGCACCATACAATGAAAAGCACGAAATATATGTCGAAGTGGATTGAGGAGAAGAACAGGTA
>CAZFAJ010000076.1:9940-13291 GCA_964517005.1 uncultured Balneolaceae bacterium
GGCTTTAGCCCCATTGGCTGTTTAGATTAACCAATTTCCCCTTCCAGGTATTCAATCCGACCGGCCAGCTCTTCCCACTTTGTGAAAGATTCAGCAAGTGAATTTTTTAGCTGATCATACTCCATCGAAACGGTTTTTACCTTCTCATCATCATCATAAAAAGCAGGGTCGGCCATAATAGATTCAATTTCTGTTTTTCTATCTTCAAGTGTTTCAATCTCTTTCTCCAAAGCCTTAAGTTTTTTCTGAACCGGACGTATTTTGCGGTAGCGTTCGTTTCTTTTTTCTGCTTCAAGTCTCTTTTTCTCTTTTCTGGACAGCTGGCCATCGGATGTTGCAGAAACTTCGTCTGAACCCGGAATGGAATAAGCCTGTCCGTTACTCTCTTCCTGTTCCTTTCTTGAAAGATACCAGGTTACATTCCCTTTGAAAGTGCGAAGCCTGCCCGGCTGAACTTCAAGGGTTTTGGATACAACCGGGTCCAGGAAATCCCTGTCGTGTGATACAATCATTAGGGAACCCTCAAACTGCTTGAGTGCCTGTTGCAGAATGCCTTTGGATTGCATATCCAGATGATTAGTGGGCTCATCAAAAATCAGAAAATTGGCAGGAGTAATCAGCATTTTAGCAAGTGCAAGGCGGCTTTTTTCTCCGCCCGATAACACTTTTACCTTTTTAAATACATCATCCCCCCTGAAAAGAAAACATCCCAGAATGGTACGAAGCCTTGTTTCATTTTCATTTACCGCAGCCAGTTTCATCTCATCAAGGGCATTGTTTTGCGGATTCAGTTCATCCGCCTGGTGCTGCGCAAAATAGGATGTGGTCACGTTATAACCGGGTATTCGTTTACCGCCATTAACCGGCTCATGTCCGGTTAAAATACGTATCAGGGTCGATTTTCCAGCACCATTTGGGCCAACAACCGCAATCTTGTCTCCGCGTTCCACCTGGTAATCGATTCCATCAAATACCTGAATATCACCATAAGATTTTTGAACATTCTGAAGCTCCATGACAACCTGGCCGCTGCGTTCAGGAGGAGGGAAACTGAATGTGATCTCTTCCTGCGCTTCATCCGGTTCCACCAGGTCCATTTTGTCGAGCTGTTTGATACGGCTCTGAACCTGCTTTGCTTTGGTAGCTTTATAGCGGAAACGCTCGATAAAGCGCTCAGTCTCTTTGATCTCCTGTTTCTGGTTTTCGTATTTTTTTCGAATCAGTTCCTGTTGTTCAGCATATTTCTTTTCGTAAAAATTGTAGTTACCGGCATAATCGTCCATTCTTCCCTTGCTGAGAGCAAGCGTCCGGGTTGTTATGGAATTTAGAAACGCCCGGTCGTGTGACACTATAATCACTGTTCCGTCATAGTTTTTTAAGAAGGATTCGATCCACTGCAGGGATTCAATATCCAGGTGGTTGGTCGGCTCATCCAGCATCAGGTAGGTCGGCTGCCTGAGCAGCAGTTTGGCAAGTGCGATACGCATCAGCCATCCGCCGCTGAATTCGGTGGTCGGCCGAACAAAATCGCTTTCATTAAATCCAAGTCCCTTCAGTACCCGCTCAATGTCACTTTGCAGAGAGTAGGCTCCTCTGTTTTCAAGCTGATGCTGAATCCGGCCATACTCTTCAAGTGCCCGTTGATGTTCTTCAGAGATGGGATCATAGCTTTCAAGTTTAGCATGCGCCCTTTCGTATTCGGCTTCCAGTTGTTTGATATC
The DNA here is from genome assembly GCA_964517005.1 of uncultured Balneolaceae bacterium. GTDB lineage: Bacteria > Bacteroidota > Rhodothermia > Balneolales > Balneolaceae > CAYVBJ01. The sequence goes on from CAZFAJ010000076.1 coordinate 11,662, forward strand.
ATCAAAGGCATGTTCTACCTCTTGAATTACTGTCAGAGAGGGATCCGGTTCCACGCCATCCTGAGGCAGATAGCCTACGGTGGATGCTGAACTGAGTATCACTTTTCCTTCATCCGGATTCTGTTCACCGGCGATGATTTTCAGCAGCGTTGATTTTCCCGCTCCGTTCGGGCCAACCAGGCCGATCCGCTCGCCGGGATTGATGACGGTGGATATTTTATTAAAAAGTGCACGCTCACCAAAGAATAGTGATATATTATCGAGTTGAAGCAAATTCGGGAGTTATTGAATTAAGAATTAAGAATTGAGATGGGAACCTGAGAGTTCACATAAGATAAAACATATTTTAAACGATTCTGAGAAGAAAATTTTTGATATTACGGATACTCTAAACCAAACAGCTTTATATGAATCTACATAATTATTTTGTTGCCATTTTATTGTTCGTTTTGCCATTCAATTCAGGTTGTTCTGAAATCCGGCAGCAGCCGGTCACTGATTTCGTCATGAACAATCCGGCGGAGGCAGGATCAAAATATCCAAATCTTTCTAAAGATAATTCCGGTACGATACACATGAGCTGGCTTCTGGGCATCGAAGAGGATATCTCGGCACTTCGCTACTCAAGCTTTAAAAACAATCGATGGACAGAAGTAAAAACAGTTCGCGTAGCTGAAGATTTTTTCGTGAATTGGGCAGATTTCGCATCTGTTACAGGTTATAACGGCGAGGTAATCGCAGCGCATTGGCTGAAGGAATTTGAAAGTGATGTGCTTGCAACTCATGTGCAGGTTGGCTTTCCGGGGGAAGATAACCGCTGGCGGGAATCGGTTACCCCGCATGAGGACCGGTCCATGACAGAGCATGGATTTGTCTCAATGCTGCCTGTGAATCAAAACAAGGTTCTTGCGATCTGGCTGGATGGGCGCAAAACAGAAGGACGTGCTCATGAAGAGTATTCAGATGTAAACCAGGGAATGACACTGCGTTCTGCTGAGATATCTTCAAACGGCGAGGTAACTCGCAGGAATGAAATTGATCAGTTAGTGTGTGATTGTTGTCAGACAGATATGGTTGCTGTGGACGGAGGTGCACTTGCGGTATACCGCAACCGCACTGAAAATGAGATACGCGATATTGCCATCAGCCGGTATGACCTGGAAACCGGCAGCTGGAGCGAACCCCGAATTGTGGCTGAGGATGGATGGCAAATAAATGGCTGCCCTGTGAATGGACCCCGGATTGTAAAAACCAATGACCGGGTGGCAGTAACCTGGTTCACAGCAGCAAATGACAGTCCAAGAGTTCAACTGGCGAGGTCTGCGGACAGAGGAGCTACGTTTCAGGAGCCAATTGTTATTGCAGATGAAAATACCATTGGAAGGCCGGATCTGATTCTGCGTGAAGACGGATCGATCTACGTAAGTTATATCGTACGCTCAGATGACCTGGGCTATGTGATGCTCCGGAAAGTCAATCCGGATGGTTCAACAGAAGTGCCTCTTCAGGCAGGAGTCACTTCATCCGCGCGATCAAGTGGTTTTCCGCGTCTCGTTGAAACAGAAAAGGGCGCGCTTTTTGCCTGGACACAAACCGACCCGGTTTTTAAAGTCAGAACGGCATTGGTCCC
>CAZFAJ010000077.1:0-13192 GCA_964517005.1 uncultured Balneolaceae bacterium
TTTCCTTTTGAGGCGCGGGTAATTTTCCAGAATCTTCTTTTCAGTTTATCTGTTTCTTTTCCCTTTTATAAATCTTGTAACATTGGCTGATACAGGCTCTCTTGTAAGGGAGAAAAAAATTATTGTGAATCCGGTGGAATCCGGAAATTTTAAATGACTTTTACCAGATGTTAAGATTTGTAACCAATCATTAAAATGCCATGAGCACTATACTCTACCTGTCAAGAATTGAAACAGAAATTGGGTCCATGGTTGCGGGTGTCACTGAAGAAGCTGTTCTGTTGCTTGAATTTCAGAAGGGGAGCCGGGTCGAAAGAAAACTGGAACAGCTGCACCAAAAAATGGATATCGTTGTACAGATGAGCAGGAAAAAACTGCACACAGAACTTCAGCAACAGCTGGAGGAGTTTTTTAAAGGAGAGAGGGCAGAGTTTGATCTACCCATGCGAACGGTGGGAACTGAATTTCAGAATCAGGTATGGAACCTTTTGTTAAAAATTCCGGCCGGGCAAACCGTAAGTTACGGTGATGTGGCTTCGTATTTAGGTGATTATTATACATCAGAAGATGTTGCAACTGCTGCCGGTATCAATCACATTATGATCCTGATACCCTGCCACAGGCTTTTAGGCAGAGATGGTTCCCTGGTTGGCTATAATGGTGGTATCGATCGGAAAAAAAGATTACTTGAACACGAAAAAGACTCTTTCGGGGATACAGGTTCAGTAACAGAAGATGTGACGACAAATGTAAGTTAGATTTGTTGGCCACGTGTTATAAATTGCCGTTAATAACCCGTTTGTAAAGTGAACTGTATCCATAGTCATATTCTCTGTATCCGGATTTGATTTTTGTACAGAACGCTTGTTTGCAATCTATAGACGCAATGCGGAGTTGTTAACGGCTTTTTTTGTGAATGCCGTAAAGAAAGTTGCTGCTACTGCAAGCTCACAACCGCTATCTGCTGCCTCTGTAAAGTTTAAACTCCAGCAGCCTGCATTCAATTGTTGAATTAAAAAATGGGATTCGCTGTGAAGATCGCAGCCCTATTTTTTTAGCCAGCTCAAAATTACCGGTCAGCACATACCCTGTCTTTCCCGGACACTTTGTCTTCATAAAATCACCGATCTGTCTGTAGAGAGGCACCAGGTTTTTGTCATCATCCAGCCGGATTCCATAAGGCGGATTCAGCATAACCACACCATCTCCGCCGGGAACGGTTGTTTTTTCAAAACTGCAATTTTCAAAATGAATGAGATGGTCCACACCCGCGTTCTTTGCATTTTTCATTGCAGATTTCAGAGCGTTTTTATCAATATCGCTTGCTATAATTTCGCCTTCAAAATCTTTGACGGTGTTCAGTTTAGCCTGCCTTCTGATTTCCTGGTAAATACTTTCATCAAAACCAATAATGTGCATAAATCCGAAGTTATTTCGGAGTGATGCAGGAGGCCGGTTTTGGGCCATCAGGGCGGCTTCAATGGCAATGGTCCCGCCGCCTGCCATAGGGTTGATAAAGTGGTCGCCGGATTCCCACTTCGATGCAAGAATCAGGGCAGATGCGAGAGATTCCTGCATAGGTGCAGAAACCGATTCACTGCGATACCCTCTGCGAGAAAGTGACTCGCCGGATGTATCCATAAAGATTCTGGCAACGTCTCTGTCCCAATAGAGAAACAGAACAGTTTTATTCAGATTTGAACCGCTGTCTGGCCGGCTGCCGGTTTCAGACCTTATTTTATCAACAACCGCATCTTTTACGGTAAGATTTGCAAATTGCGTGTTTTCTATTTTGGGATGATCTACCCGCGATGTTACCGAAATATATCCTTGCGGGTCTATCCAGTTTTGCCAATTGCATGAGTAAATCCAGTCGTACAGTTGATCGGCGGAATTGATTTTTTTTTCATCCACCAGGAAATGAATCCTGTGTGCTGTTCTCAGCCAAAAATTGAGTGTTATACAATCATTCAGTGATGCCTTGATCTCGATACCGGTTTCCCGGCTGTTTGTTGGAGTAAAGCCAAGGTTTTTGACCTCTTGTGTCAGCCATGGAGTAATCCCGAGTGGACATGTAATGCTAACTGTACCTTTTTCATGAAAATCCGGCATATCTGAATTCTATGGAACGCTAAAAAAAATCCGGCATCGATAAAATGCCGGATCTGTTATTTACAAATTTAGTTGAAAGTAAATACTACTTCACTTCCACAACTTCGATATCAAAAGTCAGTTTTCTGCCGGCCAGCGGATGATTGGCATCAAGAGTTAAATTCTCTTCTCCAATTTCCGTTATACGAACCGGTACCGGTTCACCATTTGGCTGATTTACCTGAAGCTGCATTCCAACCTGTGGTTCCACATCATCCGGGAGCTGATCTTTGGGTACCGTAATAATCAGATCTTCTCTGGGTTCACCATATGCTTTATCAGCTGGAATTGTTACTTCTTTTGAACCACCTTCTTCTAATTCAGTTACCGCTTTTTCAAATCCGGGAATCAGCTGGCCTTCTCCAAGAGTAAACTCAAGTGGCTCTCTGTCTTTAGATGAATCGAAAACGGTACCATCTTCTAATTTTCCTGTGTAGTGTACTTTGACGGTATCTCCGTCTTTTATTTTTGACAAAATGTTCCTTTATTTTATTTAACACTTTAATTTAACTACAAGATAAGGTTTTTCATGCAAAATTCTGAATTGAACCAAAAGGTTGCTGACATTGATGCATTTATTGAAGATCAGTTATCATCTACTAAAAATATTGCAATTATAGGATGCTCGGGGAATCCTGAACGGACCAGCCGCAGAATTGCAGGATATCTGAAAAAAAACGGGTATAAAATCATCCCGGTAAACCCGAATGAAGAATCAATACTTGGAGAGCATGTCTATGACTCAGTTGAGGATATTCCGGAGAGTGTGAGTGTGGATATTGCCGATATTTTCAGGAATAAAAAATATACCGCAGATATGGTAAAGGAGATCGTGAACAGGTTTAAAGAGAGTGAAATAAAACCGCTGATCTGGACCCAGCTTGATGTAAGCAGCAATGAGGCTAAAAGAGTGGCAGAAGAAAATGGTTTTGAGTATATCGAGAACCGCTGTATTTATGTGGATCACAAAAACTTTGTGGCTTAATAATCATTCCTCATCTTTTAAAAGAAGTTTTTGTCGTTCATGAGCATGTTCATCCATTTTTGATTCCAGGATAGTTTCAATCTGCAGGCGTTCGTCCTCCGGTATCGAGGTTAAAAACTCTTTGACTCCTTCATTTTTTTTTCCGAGATCTGACAGATATTCTATTTGCAGGACATTTTCGCCATACCAATGCCAGGCTATAACCTGCCGCCAAGGAATTTTTTTATCAAATAAAAGAATTCCATTAGAGCGGAAATCGGGAACGAGTTTGATTGTCCACCCGAAAAAACCAAAACAGATGAGAGAAATCCCGGAAGTTAGCCGAATATCTGTTACCGGTTCTGAAGTGAGAAGAGCTGTTCTGTACAGTCCGAATAAAATAATTATAAGTGATAAAAAATTGGGAGCGTGATCAATCCAAAAGGATCGCTGGGTATAGAGAATGGTGCCTATATTCGAGCGAAGGATAATTAAACGAATCGCATAACCGGCGAAAAACCCCGCCAGGAAACTGTAAATGGCAGCCATAAAAGGTGCTGCAATCGGCTGAGGAAAAATACCCGACAGATAAGCTGCCATCAGCAGAGTAAAAAAGAAAAGTGTAATCAGAATAGCATTGAGAAGGTTCTGTCTATTTAATTTCTCAATGCGGATCCACGAACTGAAGCCTGCAAATCCTCCGGCAAAAGCTGAAATAAGATAAACGATAAAGAGGTATAGAAAGAGCATGCTGCAGGTTTCTGTAGTTTAAGTGAGTCTGATTCTGTTTTGTTAACCACACAGGTCAAAATAGCGAACAATAAATCTATTGAAAAAATAAAAAATCAATAGCTAAGTATGATATATTTACCGATAAAGGGTATTTTACAGACGAATTATTAGATTATGATTTCACAAACTAATAAAATTAATCAACCAAATTAAATGAGCAATAAATCCGTAAAGCCGGAGTCGATTGAAGTTTCAAACAGTGACCAGGTATTGGAGATTGAATGGGCTGACGGACACAAGTCTGTATATCCGCTATTCGGATTGCGAAAAAATTGTCCGTGTGTGATGTGCAGGGGAGGCCATGATAAAATGGGACGATATGATCCGCAGTTATTTCATGTAGAGCCCATTCAGCATTTTGAAATTAAAAGCCTTGAGACGGTCGGAAATCACGCTCTTAAAATAACCTGGAGCGATGGACACAGCAGTGGTATGTACAGATGGGATTTACTCAGGGAAATGGATCCCAATGAAGAGAACTAACATTTTGTTGACTGTACGCGAATAATTGGATTGCTTTTTAGTTCAAAACTATTTAGAATTGATCTAAATAAAATTCTAAATAGAAAAAACCGATTATGGACTACATTCTTAAAATTGCAGTGTCAATCGCAACACTATGTGTGCTGGCTTCATGCTCTGAGCCGGACGTGATTAACATCTATTCAGCCCGTCATTATGATACCGATATTCAGTTATATGATTCCTTTACGGAAGAAACAGGTGTTCAGGTAAACCTGATTGAGGGGGGAAGTGACGAGCTGATTGAAAGAATTAAAAGTGAAGGTATCAATAGTCCTGCGGATATATTAATTACAGTAGATGCCGGAAGATTATGGAGAGCCGAAGAGGCAGATATATTTCAATCGATAAATTCTGAAGTACTTAACAGTGTAATACCGGAAGAGTTAAGAGATCCTCAAGGTGAATGGTATGCGTTTTCGAAAAGAGTGAGAGGTATTATTTACAATAAGGATGAAGTCAGCCGGGATGAGCTGGAAGGATATCGTCAGCTTGCTGATGAGAAATGGGAAGGCAGAATTTGCATACGCTCATCCAATAATATTTATAATCAGTCACTGATCGCGTCTATGATTGAATCTTATGGTGTGGAAGATACGGAAGAGTGGGTCGAAGAGTTTGTCTCCAACTTTGCTCGCTCACCCCAGGGCGGGGATACTGATCAGATAAAAGCAGTTGCAGCAGGCCAGTGTGATATTGCTATTGCCAACCACTATTACCTGGCAAGGCTGGCAACATCTGGTGATGAAAATGATCGCCAGGTTGCTGAATCTGTTGATATCTATTTCCCGGGAGAGGAGTATGGAGGCACACATGTGAATATTAGTGGTGCAGGAGTTGTTCAGAACTCACCAAACAAATCTAATGCTGTCAAATTTCTTGAATATCTGACCGAAGAGGATTCCCAGCAGCTCTATTCTCTTGGTAATCTTGAATACCCCGTTGTGGAATTTATTGAATTACCTGAAATCCTTCAAGAGTTCGGATCTTTTGAAAGCGATGCTGTAAACGTTGAATCTTACGGAAGAAATAATCCGGAGGCCATCAGGGTGATGGACAGGGCGGGCTGGAGATAGCAATTGTTAATTCACATATTCTGACAGAAGCCCTGAAAAACACCGGGAATACTTATCTCAAAGTTTGCAGACTAACTGAGTACCGGTTGTTAACCGCACTCAGTTAGCCTGCTTCTTATCGGAAGAGACTTCGTTTACTTGATTAACATCATTTGCCGCGACTGAACGAATTGGTCAGCCTGCAGCCGGTATAAATAAAGCCCGCTGGCAAGTCCGGCAGCATCAAATCTGACTTCATGAGTTCCGGCAGCTACCTGTTGATTATTTATCAAAACAGCCACTTTCCTGCCAATAACATCAAACACGGTTAATGTTACATCAGACCTATTTGCAAGTTCATACCTGATGATCGTTGACGGATTGAACGGATTGGGATAGTTGCCAATCAGCTGTGTTTTTTGTGGTAGTTCGGAAAACGGCTCATCAACAGAAACACTGTTCATAGTTTTTACGATTGCATTTTCAAGCGCCTGAATCTTTCCTGAGTTATCAATGACGGAGACGTCAGACAGTTTCAGTTTCATCTCTTCAGGCCAGTTCGCGAGTGCTTTTATTTCGAAAGCTACCAGCTCCAGGCCCGAACTGTTTTCTGTTCTGCCCTTGTGAACATATGATCCGGCAATCAGCCCGGTTTCTTTATTGACCATTTCGAAAGAGAGAATCTTATCCTGATTCAGCCAGTTTTCAGCCCATCCGAGAGGTTTTATCTTGCTGATGTTCCATAAGTTTTTATCAATACCAAGTACATTCAGCCGGAAGGATGTGCCGGTTAGATCTACTCTTTGATCAGCAGCTACGATTAAACGAATAGTTTCACCGGCTTCCAGCTGATCGATTCTGAGGCTGTAATTATCACTTTCCTTAGCTGCAATGCCACCTGCCGGCGGGGGACTATCCTGCTCTTTTCCAAAATTTAATCCGATCACCTGGAGATCGCGTTCATTCACGATCCCGTCCCCATTGGCGTCCGAGGCTGTAACAGGATTCACAGTGGTGCCGGTTACCCATTTTTCTACAAGACGAGGAGTCCAATCAATTGTCGGAAAGAGAGGCTTCGGCCCCCTACGCTGCCAGTTTATGCCGAGAGGTAGAACATCGGTCTCGGTAACGATCCCGCTGTCGTCTGTATCACCGGGCCAGATTGTAATCTCTTCACGGTTCTGATTCGTACCGGTTATGATAATATCATCAATCCGGTTTGTGCCTGTTGTACCGGTTTCATTGTGTTCCCCGGTTAAATCGTCCACACCAATTGCAAGCGGACTTGTATTTAACCAGCGAATGTACAGCGTTTCGCGGTTATTTGTCTCTTCAGGCAGTTCCAGATTTTCAACGTTTCCGGCTGAAGATCCTTCGGAAAGGTCAAGTGTACCACCGGGCAGATCCTGCCAGTTTAAGCTGTCGGTACTAACCTGAATCTGAAAATCCTTCGGCCCGGTTCCTGATCCTGCTTGTTTGGACGACAGCTGAAGATTTTCAAAACTTTCTGTGGATACCTTTACAAGCCAGAACTTTTCAATACCCTCCTCTGCATTCCAGTCTCTTGCATTTGCAGCTCCGCTGCTAAACCCGTTTCCGCTTCGGTTTGCTCCTGATACTTGTATTTCAGATGTTTCATTCAGAGGCACGGCAATTGTCGGTGTATCGAAATCTTCATTAAAATCCCAATTTGCAACGATATAGCGAAACGCATCCGGTTCGGTTACGGAAAAAAGAGCCGAGACATTGTCTGTACCGTCCCAGATTCCGCCGCCGGTTTCACTACGGCCGCCAAAAACAAACTCTCCGCCGTCCAGCTGAGCACGAATGGCTACAAAATAATCTCCCCGCTCACGCATCAGGCCGATTTCGCTTGTGAACCGAGCAAAGCCGTCACTATCTTTTGAGTCGAAAGACATCTCTTCCCAAACCTCTTCACTCCATGACGATGGATCGGTATCTTCGGTGTTAAGTCCAATCCAGACGGTCAGTCCCGAAATTTCATCATCCCCATCGGTGATTGTGCTTACAAATATACGGCCGGCAGCTTCAAAACTTTCCCCGCTCTGTATGATAACTTCTGCCGGCATCTCTAACGCTGCTTCACCAATTGCTGTGTTCACGGTAAATTCTGCTTCTTCGGGTGCGATGATATCGATATCATCACCGGCTGAATCAGAAAGTTGTATGTCAGACAGCCCGATGGAATTTAAACCGGCGGCGGCGAGGCTTTTTACCCGGAAAGTAAGTACAGCCAGGTCTCCCTGTTCTGCCGCCGGCAATGCCGCGGTCCTGGTAACAGATAGTCCGATTTCACTTGATGAATAGTTGTTGTGAAAGGTCAGTGTACCGGCATCATCCAATATACCGGCAGCCTCAAGTGAGAGGAACTCAAGATATTCCGGATTATAGGTCACACTGGATGCAAAGAAAAATGCATCAACGGGTTCATTGACGCTCAGTGTGATAGTTACGGTTTCTCCCGGATTGACTGATTCAGGCGTAACGATCGTGTCGATTACGGGTTGTGAACTTACAATTGCAGGCATTATGGTTGCGAAAATGAGAATGATCGTGTGAATCATCCCAGATAAGTAGTTATTTTTTTTCATGATAGGTTCTCCTTTGTGAATAGTTATTGATGAATTGAAAGATGCGGTGCTCTGAACAGTTGTCTCTGATTCTGTTCCTGTACCCCATCTTCCTGTTGCTGGCAGTACTCCTGAGATTTTACCAGGGCACATGCTTCACCTGCCGAACTCGTGTATGAATAGTTTTTTCTGATACAGCAGCGACAGGCGGTCTTGTTTCAGGTAAGAACAAAAAACCGGAAATTCCTTACAGTAAAAATTGAAAAATCTTAAAAATTTTTTTTGTGATGTATCCGGATAGCAGGGAGTAATCAAATTCAATATTTCCATATCATCAAATTTCGTTTAAATTAAATGATATGGAAAGATATCTGCTTGGTTACGACATTGGAAGTTCCTCGATAAAAGCCTCTCTTATTCGGGTAGTAGACGGAGAATACGTTTCAAATGCTGTTTCACCTGAAGAGGAGCTCGGAATGATCTCTCATAAACCAGGATGGGCTGAACAGCATCCGGATATCTGGTGGGAGCACGTAATCAAAACCACCAGAGTTCTTCTTCAGAAAACCACTTTAAAAAAAGAAGATATTGCGGCAATCGGTATCTCTTATCAAATGCATGGCCTTGTTGTGGTGGATAAGGACAAAAAGCCAATCAGGCCTTCGATTATCTGGTGCGACAGCCGGGCGGCAGATATCGGAAAGAGAGCTTTTGAGGAGATCGGGAAAGAGGTCTGTCTGAGCCGGTTTTTAAATTCGCCCGGTAATTTTACTGCATCCAAACTAAAATGGGTACAGGAGAATGAAACTGAAATTTATCAGAGAATTCACAAGATCATGCTGCCCGGCGACTATATTGGCATGAAAATGACCGGGCGCATCTGCACGACGGTTTCCGGCTTGTCGGAAGCGATTTTGTGGGACTATCAGCAAGAAGGCATTGCCAAAACAGTTTTGGAGCAGTATAAAGTAACTGAAGATCTGATCCCGGAGGCTGTATCAGGTTTTGAAGTTCATGGTCATTTAACAGCAGAAGCCGCCGGCGAGCTTGGTCTGGCGAAAGGAACAGCCGTTTCATACAGGGCGGGGGATCAGCCAAATAATGCATTTTCTCTCCGGGTTTTACATCCGGGTGAGGTGGCAGCAACGGCCGGTACATCAGGTGTTATATACGGAATTAATGACCAGCCGGCTTATGATGAGAAATCCCGTGTGAATACGTTTGTTCATGTAAATCACAAAAAGGATAAGCCCAGGTATGGGGTTTTGCTATGTGTTAATGGCACAGGAATATTGAACAGCTGGCTTCGTAAAAACATTGGATTTACGAAATTACCGGATTATGAGGAAATGAACAGAATGGCAGGTGAAATTGATATTGGTGCTGACGGCCTGCGGATTTATCCGTTTGGAAATGGCGCTGAAAGAATCCTCGAAAACAGAGATTTGGGAGCTCAGATATCGGGATTACATTTTAACCGCCACAATGAAAGGCATCTCTTTCGGGCCGGACAGGAGGGAATCGTTTACGCCCTTGCATACGGATTTCATATCATGCAAAATATGGGAATGAAGATGGAAACAGTGAAAGCCGGATATACAAACATGTTTTTAAGTCCTTTATTTCATGAAGCATTTGTCAATACCACGAATACGAATCTTGAACTATACAACACAGACGGTGCCCGGGGGGCTGCACGTGGAGCCGGGGTGGGCGCCGGAATATATAATACAGAGGATGAGGCATTTGAAGGGCTGGAGGTTTTAAAAAAGATTCAGCCTGACCCGAACATCCGGGACCAGTATCAAACGGTATTCAGCGGATGGCTGAAAGAACTTGGAAAATATGTACCGGATGCTGATATCTTAACTGAAATGTAATTCAGGTTACGATTATGTATGAATGAGATTACAATCAAACCTATGTAATCAAGATAATCCTGATTAAAAATAAAATCATAAAAAACCATGACTAACAATGAGTATTTTCCCGGAATTGATAAAATCACATATGAAGGGCCACAGAGTGATAACCTGCTCGCGTTTATTCATTACAATGAGAACCAGGTAGTGAACGGCAAGTCGATGAAAGAACATTTGAGATTTGCCGTGGCATACTGGCACTCATTTGTCAATGAAAACAGTGACCCGTTTGGAGCGGGGACCAGAAACTTTCCATGGGATAAATCACCGGACCCAATGGAAAATGCAAAATATCGTCTGGAAGTTGCATTTGAATTTTTTACCAAGCTTGGAAATCCGTTTTACTGTTTCCATGACCGTGACCTGGCTCCGGAAGGCAATTCGGTATCAGAGTCGGAAGATAATTTACGTGAATTGGTTTCTTTGGCGAAACAGTATCAGGATGAAACAGGAGTTCGCCTGCTGTGGGGAACAGCCAACCTTTTTACCCATCCGAGATATATGAACGGTGCAGCAACGAATCCTGATTTTGATGTGGTTTGTCATGCAGCTGCACAGGTGAAAGCTGCGCTGGAAGCGACGGTGGAGCTTGGCGGGGAGAATTATGTGTTTTGGGGCGGACGCGAAGGGTACATGCACTTATTGAATACACGGGTGAGGCGGGAACTGGACCACATGGGAGAGTTTCTGCGGGCTGCGCGGGATTATGGCAGAAAAATCGGCTTTACAGGTACATATCTGATCGAACCCAAACCGATGGAGCCAACCAAACAGCAATACGATTTTGATGCCGCAACCGTAATCGGTTTTCTGCGTGAACAGGATCTGCTGGATGATTTCAAACTAAACATAGAAGCCAATCACGCCACCCTGGCAAGTCACAGTTTCGCTCATGATCTGACGATAGCGGCAGGGTTGGGTATGCTCGGCAGTATTGATGCAAACCGGGGTGACCATCAGAACGGCTGGGATACCGACTACTTCCCGACTGATCTGTATGATGCCACACAGGCTATGATCGTGGTGCTGGAAAATGGAGGAATTGCTCCCGGCGGACTCAATTTTGATGCAAAGATCAGACGTAATTCAACTGACATGGAGGATCTTTTTTATGCCCATATCGGAGGGATGGATACCTTTGCAAGAGCGCTGCTGATTGCCAATGATATTCTAAAAGATCCGCTCTATAAAGAGCTGCGTGATAAACGCTACCAATCTTTTGATCAGGGCAATGGAAAGCAGTTTGAAGAGGGAAAACTGTCACTCGGAGAACTCCGCAATCTTGCAGCTGAAAACGGGGAACCCAAACAGCGAAGCGGCCGGCAGGAACTGCTTGAAAATGTAATCAACCGGCACATCAGGTAAATGATGATTGTACAAAATCATATACTTTCAATTTCTGTGAGATTTGATTTATCGTTATAATTCAAAAAATACAGTTGAATAAATATAAGAAAATGAGTAATTTGGCGTAGTTAATAATATAATATGGCGTAAAAATGGAAGATAAAAATAAATACCCATTCCCTGATGAAAAAGATCGAAATATTGTAAGTGAGCCATATATCGCCTGGGGTTTGTCCGATGCTGCCACAAAAATAAGCCGTGGCTTGTCCACAGATATTCTATCCACCATTCAAAGGCGTCTTCATATTTCTAACCTGGAGTTGTCAGAGCTTTTAATGATCTCACCCCGCACGCTCGATCGCCGCAAAAAGGAATCCACGCTTCCGTCCGATGAGTCCGAGCGAAGTTACCGCATAGCCAGGCTCACTGATCTGGCATATCAAATATTTGAAAGTATGAACAAGGTTTCCGAATGGTTCGAAGAGCCAAATTATGCGCTCGGAAATAAAAAACCCATCGAAATTGTCAAAACCGAACCGGGTGCTAAAATTGTCGAAAATGTTCTTGGCCGCATTCGCCATGGTATCACGGTCTAATAATGGGAAGAGTACGGGTCTGGCGGATAACTCATAAAAGATATGCTAAAGATGCATTTTCGGGTGAAGGTGCAAGAATCTATGGCGGGCGCTTTAACAGTGCAGGTTTTCCTGCTGTTTATACATCCGGCAGTCTTTCACTTGCACTGCTGGAGTCGCTTGTGCAGACAAATGATAAAACCTGGTTTTCATCCTGTGTGTTCTTTTATGCTGATATTCCGGATTCGTTAATCAAAGAAGTATCAGTCAGCCAGCTGCCGGACGGCTGGGATGTATTACCCTGTGAAGCCGTTTCGCAGCGATTTGGTGATCAATGGATTCTTGATCAGGAGTCGGCCGTTTTGAAAGTACCAAGTGTGGTATTGCCGGTAGAGTGGAACTATGTTCTGAATCCCCAGCATCCGGATTTTAGTAATATTCATTTTTCGGCAGAAGATGATCTGCCAGTGGATGAGAGATTGATGATTTAGTTGAAAACGAAGTGTTGAAAATAAATCAGAAATACATTTCCTGAAATCATATATCAAGCTTTCAATCCCACTACTTCTTCTTAAACTCCTCAATAAACTCCCGGGTAAAATCTGACAACACCAGTCTGCCGCTGATTTCTGCCCGTTGTTCAAGTGTAGAGTGCCAGTGTCCGGTGCTTTGCCAGAGAATCTGGCGCAGTTCGCGCATGGCATCCGGATTGCTGGATGCCAGTTCACCAGCCAGTTTGTTAACGGCTTCATCCAGCTCATGTACGGTTTCGAATACCTTGTTAAACAATCCGCTGGTTTCAGCCCACTCTGCATCGTACCAGGAGCGGGCATCTGTGGCAAGTGCGGCAAATGCGGAGGTGCCGACCTTGCGTCCCACCGCCGGACCCACGACAAAAGGCCCGATTCCAACGGCCAGTTCACTCAGTTTCACCGAAGCGGAACTGTGAGCGAATGTATAATCGGCAGCGGCCGCAAGGCCAACTCCTCCGCCTACGGTTTTTCCCTGAACCCGGGCAATGATAAATTTGGGTGACATACGCATCGCATTCAGGACATTGGCAAAACCCATGAAGAAATTCTTTCCCTCCTCCATAGTTGAAATGGCCAGAAGCTCATCAAATGAGGCACCTCCGCAAAAAGCTTTTTCCCCGCGGCTTCGCAGTACTATCACCGCCGAATCTTCACTTTCGGTCGCTTCTTTTACAGCAAGAGATAGCTCGGAAAGCAATGTACCGGGCAGTGAATTTCCCTTTGGATGGTAGAATTCGATG
>CAZFAJ010000078.1:0-9911 GCA_964517005.1 uncultured Balneolaceae bacterium
AAAAATAAACTCATATTTGATACCTTGCGTAAGATAGACATCCCTCAAAAATTTTTTTACGCGTCGGGGCAGACGGTAATAGATATCTCTGGCTTTATTGTAGCCTCCCTTTTCGAAATGTATCAAGAGACTTTCAGTTCCTCAAACCGCTAAACAGGAACAGGGCGATGCTCCCGACAGAGGCCGGGACAGGCTCTGTGTTGTTGCTTTCGCCCATTTCTATTAAGCTGTGGCCATAACTACTTCACTCGGGAACGTAAGCTGACTGATCCGAGCCTGTTTCTCAACGGTGAACCCGGCTTCTTCAAGATAGGATTTAAGTGAAATTGGCCTGCAACCATTAAGCAGGTCCGGTAAATGTTCTGCCAGAAAAAGCCAGTGTTTTTGATACCATTTTTCCGGAAAGCTCATACTGCAGATGATCAAGGTTCCACCCGGTTTTAAGGTATGATGGAAGGATTTGAGAATGGGTACAAAATCTTTTTCAGGCAGAAGATCAAGCATGTAGTTGTTGAAAAGAAAGTCAAACCGGGATTTTCCAAAATGAAGGTTGTAAACAGAGCCAAGATTCAGATCGAAATAATAATTTTTTTTATAGGGCTGAAGCCGGTCTTTTGCTTTGCCAAGCATTTCACGGGACAGGTCGAAACCGGCCGTATATCCGTCAGGGTTTTTTTTGACAAGACGTTCAAAAAAGAGTCCCGTTCCAACGGCAACTTCCAGGATTTTGGCTTTTCCCGGAAGGTCAGTCCACTCAAGTGCCAGGTTTGCTGCTTTTGATTCGGTCAGTTTTGCCCATAAATCGTAAAACCACGCAGCGCCTGAAAACTGCCGGTAGACCTCTGTTTCGTTGTATGTTCGTTTAAGCGGGGTCATCGGATAGAAGCCGGTTCAGGTGTGATTCCGCTAAAAGATGGAATAGCTTATCCAGGGTTTTTTCGGCAGATTCCGATGTATCGATTCGAAACAATAGTCCGGAATTTAATTCATCCGGATTTTCAAACCGGTCGTCCAGGAAGCCCATATCCCCAAGCCGGGCATCGGATATTACGTTGGGTTGATTCTTTCGCTGCTTTAACCTCTCAGACCGGACATCATCTGCAGCTGTTGTCTCAATAAAGAGAACCCGGATTCCCTCTTTCTTGCATTCGGAGATAATATTTGCTCTTTTCTCTTTACTTCCAAATGTACCATCCAGAATTGCACTTTCACCTTTTTTTGTCAGTGAAACTCCGTTTTCAAGAAGGGTCCGATAAGTTTTTTCAGACAGGTCAGGCCGGTAGAGTCCTTGCCGTTCTTCTTCTGGCAGCCGAGTGGTTTCAGACACACCGGCAATCCTTTTACGAATTTTATCGGTCATGAAATGGCGGAAGCCCATTTTTTCTGCGGTCTGTCCGGCCAGTGTGCTTTTGCCGCTCGCAACACGTCCCATAAAAATTATCAGCACCGGTTCCGACCCAAGCAGGGCATAGTTAAGAGCAAGCTGAAAATTACGTTTTGCCTTTTTAGCTGCTTTTCTGCGATCGTTTTCGGGAACTTCATCTTCACTGCTCTCCATACTTTTTACTTTGCCCCGTACATAAGCCCGATAGCATTTATAAAAATCGATCACACGATGCATGCCCGGATCATTCAGCTCCTCAGCCATTTCTGATATGAATGTACGGCTTATTCTGAAGTACCTGTAAAAATCCATGTCCATCGCCAGAAATGCAATATCGGCAGCAACATCCTGGTAGCGAAATCGCTCATTGAACTCTATACAATCGTAAATACAGACCTTCTCTTCTGATATGTTTATATGCTCCAGGTGGAGATCGCCGTGGCCATCTACAATACGTTTATCTTCGATTCTTTTCAGAAACAGCTTTTCACCCCGCTTTAAAAATTGATTTGTAAAGAAACGAATGGAGTTATATCCAATTTTATCTATCGTTTGACCAACATAGGATCGCGTCTGTTCAAAATTTTCATCCGTATTAAATTTAATTTTCTCCGGTGCTCCATATGTTAAAATCGATTCTTCCGGCTGTTGATTTTTATAAAAAGGAACAAGTTTGTCAATAATCTTATTCAGATGAGCATCCGTAAGTTTTCTCTCTTTCACAATGCCGATCAAAAAATTCTCTTTTTTCATCTGTTTCATTTTCACAGCGTATTCAACCGGCTTTGATCTTGGTTTTTTTTCCGGATTAATCTTGTAGGATTCACCGCTTGAATAGATAGGAACCACACCGATATAGACACCATCACAAAGCCGGCGGTTTAGTTCCACCTCTTTCTCGCAGTACTTTTTTCGATATTCAAGAGTGCTGAAATCAAGAAATCCAAAATTGACCGGTTTTTTAACTTTATAGACAAAAGGCGGTACCAAAAACACATGAGATATATGAGTTTGAATATGGGTTATCTGATCAGGCTGGTGCGGATAAGAATTTTTTTTTGATAAAAAGTTCAGAAGAGTTTCCGGTACCTTCAATTTTTATTACCCTCAGTTTTCGATTGGTTATACTGTAAGATAAGGAATCAAAAGAGGAATAGATAAACAGGAGAGAACCTGAAGGATTATTTTGCTTCAATTTTTTGCCAATTTTTGATTCCAAACGAATTTAATTTATACCTTCCTATTCATCAATTTCAAAAAGATGCTTTAAAAATGGATCCATTAACACAGGGATTAGTCGGAACAGCGGCAGCAACAATAGCAGCTGATGAAAAGAAGCAGCGGCCGGCAGCAATTACAGGTTTTATATCCGCAACGCTGGCTGATCTTGATTTTTTTATTCACACACCGTCTGATCCGCTCCTGAATATTGAACTCCACAGACATTTTACTCATTCACTCTTTTTTATCCCTGCCGGAGCACTGGTTGCCGCGGGATTGCTGTTCTGGTTTATGAGACGGCATCTCACTTTTAAAGAGCTGTATCTCTTCAGTTTTGTCTCTTATGGCACGGCCGGACTTCTGGATGCCTGCACAAGTTACGGTACTATGCTGCTTTGGCCTCTGAGCGATACCCGTTTTGCATGGAACCTGATTTCAGTTGTGGACCCCGTTTTTACTCTTGTGATTCTCGGCTTGTTAGCTTTTTCATTTTATAAAAAGAATTTACTCCTTACAAAACTGGCAATTGTATGGATGGGTATTTATCTGCTTTTTGGATGGTTTCAGCATGAGCGCGCAACACACTTTGCAGAGCGGCTTGCAGTTGCAAGGGGTCATCTTGTTGAGCGAATGGTTGTGAAGCCAACAATTGGAAATCTTCTGGTATGGAGGTCAACATATGAAACTGCCGACAGGTTTTATGCTGATGGTGTGCGGGTTGGATTTTCATCCTGGGAAGCCAAAATTTACACGGGGAAATCAGCCCCGCGTTTTTTTCCGGAAGAGGAGCTGGCCACGCTGCAGGGGACCACGTTGTACAGTGATGTTCAGCGCTTTTCAAAACTTTCGGAAGATTACCTTGTTCAGCATCCCCGGCAAGAAGATGTAATCGGTGATGCACGTTATTCAATGCTTCCAACTCTTTTGATTCCTCTCTGGGGGATAAAAGCAGACACGGATAAACCGGACCATCACACAGAATTTCTATATTTCAGGGATGCCTCACCTGAGGTTCGTGAAAAATTCACAAAGATGATATTCGGAAAAGAGATACAGTAACTATCTTTGATAAATTCTTTATCGTTCTTAGTTGAATATGATACAGTGATGCTTCATATTACAGAGCACCCATAATAAAATTATATATACCCACACCCATGATGTTCAGGACAAAAAGGCTTCCAATTTCAATTTTTCTTATTACAATCCTGGTTTTTTTACCGCTCACATTGCTGAAGGCACAAAATAATCTGTTAGGTGAGGTGAAATTCCCGACTTCGGGAGCGGGTGTAGCTCAGGAGTCGTTTATAGAAGGGCTTCTTTTTCTTCACAATTTTGAATACCGTGATGCTGCAATTTCATTCAGAGAGGCGCAGGATAAAGATCCCGAATTTATGATGGCCTACTGGGGCGAAGCGATGACAAAAAATCAGCCGATCTGGTTTCGTCAGCAGAGGGAGGAGGCAGTCGACATATTAAACCGCCTTGCACCATCTCCCGATGAAAGACAGCAAATGGGTGCGACTCAGAGGGAAAAAGATTATCTGCATACACTTGAAATACTCTTCGGAACCACACCCGGCACCGAGAATCTGACAAAAGAAGAGCGTGATATTGCTTATATGAATGAGATGAAGAGTCTTCACGAAACGTACCCGGAAGATCATGAAGCCCGCAGCTTTTACGGTTTGTCGATGCTGGGGACGGCTCACGATGGCCGGGACTTTCGCTTGTACATGCGGGCTGCCGCAGTCCTGATGCCTGTTTGGGATGAAAACCGAAAACATCCTGGCGCAGCACACTACCTGATTCACTCCTTTGATGACCCGGTTCACGCGCCGCTTGGGTTACCCATGGCGGAAGTGTACTCGGAAATAGCGCCATCGGCAGCTCATGCTCAGCATATGACCTCCCATATATTTGTTGCGATGGGCATGTGGGACAGAGTTGTACATGCAAATGAAGTGGCAAGCGAGGTTGAGATCAGCCGGGAAAAAGAGCTTGGAGAAAAAACGACGGTCTGTGGGCATAACCGTTACTGGCTGGTGTATGGATATACTCAAACGGATCAGCTCCGCGATGCAGCTGAGATTATTGATACCTGCTATGAAAGGGTTTCAGAAGAGAAGACAGGTTCTAATCTCTGGCATTTTGCTATGATGAAAGCAAGGTATGTGATAGATTCAAAAAACTGGGATGCGGCGGATCAGTGGGAGATTAACTATGACAGTGAAACAAGCGGCAGCGCAGGATACCATTTTACCAAAGCGTATGCGGCCGTTCAGGAAAATAAAATGTCGGACGCTGCAGATCATATTCAACTGTTACAAAAAATTCAGGATGAAAATCCGTCTGATGAACTTGAAATTATGACTATGGAACTAAATGGGCTTTCAGCGTTTCGTTCCGGTGACAAAAAGAGAGGGGTTGAACTATTACAGGAAGCTGCCGAAATGGAATCAGGCCTTCCGCTTGACTATGGCCCGCCCACAATTCTGAAGCCAACCCATGAACTTTTAGGTGAGATTTACCTGGAAATGGAGGAGTTTGAAAAAGCAGCTGAACAGTTTCATCGTCAGCTCGACCTTACACCAAAAAGAAAAGCTGCACAAATTGGGCTGGCGAAAACTTCAGACAAATTGGATGATCAAACCGTGCAATCCCTGAAGTGACGAATGGAGCAGATTTATAAAAAGTTTTTGGTTGAAGAGTGTCTTGTTGCATCAGATACCGCCCATGATATTACGCATACGGAGCGCGTAACAGCTAACGCGAAAATGATTGCAGATAACCTGGATTCCGACAGGCAGATTGTGATAGCTGCAGCCTGGCTGCATGATTGTGTTTCGTTGCCGAAAGATCATCCCGACAGAAAAAAAACGTCCGTACTATCTGCTGACCGGGCCGTTAAATTTCTTGCCGCACAGGATTTTCCGGAAGTGAAACTGGATCAGGTTCATCATGCCATTGCCGCACACAGTTTTTCGGCCGGTATCAAACCGGAAACAACGGAAGCGAAGATACTTCAGGATGCAGACCGGCTTGATGCGCTTGGTGCAATTGGAATATCACGCTGTTTGCTCGTTGCAGGCCAATTGGGACGGACACTTCATCATCCTGTCGATCCATTTTGTAAAGAGAGGACTCCCGATGATTCTGAATGGACGATCGATCATTTCTATTCGAAATTATTTAAGCTGCCCGGAAAAATGCAGACAGAGCCCGGAAAGGAAATTGCAAACAAAAGGGTTGAATTCATGAAGAAATATCTTGAAGAACTTGCCGGGGAAATTCAATTGCATATCTGAATTCAGGCTTTCAGCCTGAGTGTTCTCAGTAAATTCCGTTATCTCAGGCTTGCAAGGATAACAATTTGCTCTTGTGAAGCTCTTCAAAAATTATAGGAGTAAAAAGCTTCAAACTTTCTTCATTTTATACTCTTACTCTATTAGTTTATAAATAATTTATAAGTTGATCAGAACACGCATGAAAAACAATTTTCCGGAATTAAAAAACGACCTGTTTCTTCGGGCTCTTCGCGGCGAACAAGTTGAGCGTCCTCCTGTATGGATGATGCGTCAGGCCGGTCGCTACCTGCCCCAATATATGAAGCTGCGTAAAAAGCACTCTTTTTTTGAACGGGTTGAAACACCAGAGCTGGCCTGTGAAATTACGATTCAGCCGATTGATGAGCTGGAACCCGATGCAGCGATCATTTTTTCCGATATACTGACCATTCCACAGGCCCTCGGCATCGATGTAGAACTTATCAGCGGGAAAGGGCCTGTGCTGAACAACCCGGTCCGCTCTGAGGATGATGCATTTGCAATCCTTGCAGAGGAGATCCCTGAAAAGCTGAATCATGTGATGGATGCGATCACTCTTACTCGCCATGAATTAAACGGGCGTGTTCCATTGATTGGATTTGCCGGCGCTCCGTGGACACTTTTCTGCTATATGGTACAGGGCGAAGGTTCCAAAAACTTTGACAAAGCCAAAGCATTTCTCTATCAGCATCCGGATGCATCCCGGCATGTAATGAAAGAGCTGACAAAAGCTACTATATCCTATCTGAATGCCCAGGTTGCTGCCGGCGCGCAGGCCGTGCAGCTCTTTGATTCGTGGGCAGGTTTGCTAAGTCCCGAAGATTTTAACAAATGGGCGATGCCTTATTTGGAAGAGATCTGTAAATCTGTGAAAGGTGTACCCGTTATTCTTTTTGCAAAAGGCGCATGGTATGCACTTGAACGGCTGGCTATGCGCGGTTATGCCGACGCCCTTGGACTTGACTGGGCGATAACGCCTGAATACGCCCGCGAAGCAACCCGGAATTCTATAACACTTCAGGGTAATTTTGATCCCACAAAACTGCTGGCTCCCGTTCCTGATATTGAAAAGCAGGTGAAGCGAATGATTGATCGGTTTGGTGTTCAAAAATATATCGTAAACCTGGGGCACGGAATTCTGCCGAATGTCCCGGTAGATCATGCCAGGGCATTTGTGGATAGTGTGAAGGGATATCGTTCTTAAATTAAGAACTCCTGACTCCAAATAACAAAAACAAGTAGTTATATGGATTGTCTCGTAAAATAGAAAGTCGTTTTTGTCAGTAGTCAGTTGTGATGTCCTGCCCATCCCTAACATAGCTTGACATATTAGCGACTACCCAGCCAAAACAACCTGTTTATATTAAAACCGAAGCGAATATTGTTTTCAAAAAAACGGGATTCATTTCTTGCAAGTGCATAATCTTCAGTGTGCCAGCGAGTACTGGCAAAAAACATCTGAAAAACATGCCCCCCGGTCTCCACATCGAGCCCTACACTGAATGCGTTATTTGTATTGTCAGTACGTTCACCTATAACAGGCAGGTAGTCTATGTTCACTGCAAACGTTTTATTTATTTTGTATTGAAGTCCCAGCCCGATAGCATAGTGGTTATTTTGGGCATCCAAAAGTTCATCACCCTGCCTTTCCCGAACTACCGTATTGAAATGTGAAATCATGGGAGCTACCTGAAGAGATATTTTATCCCCAAATTTACGGGCAAACATAATGGATGTTAAATAACTTAAATCATCTTCAAAACCGAGGTTATTTTCTTCTGTTGTTTTGGCAACACTTCCCTTCAAAGCGATAAAGAGAGGAACAGAATTATCACTCATCTGTTGAATAATATTTATTTTGGTACGCAAATCGAAAACTTTAGCTTCACTTTGACGCCCAAACCCGACAGAGAGCCAATTTGTTATACCATAATCGACGCCCAGCCTCACATTTACCTGTTCGTCAAGTCCGAATAAGTCATCGGCACCTTCATCAATAAATCCGAAAGCATGTTTAATATTAACATTCATATTTCCTTTTTCCAGGTTCTTCACAGTAGACTGTGTTACAAGGCTATTTGACCAAAAAATATCATCTTCGATTGTTTTGGTCACTGCCCGCTCGCGTTTCATTTGTGCTGAACAAATCGTTGAAAAAATAAATAGGAAGCATATGCAGAAAAAATAGATCTGTTTTGACATTATGTAGAATTCCCAAGTTAGTTTTCAGGTGTAAGTAATATTTCGATGGAGACTTCTTGTTCGTCATTTACCTTGTAAAAGAGTATTCCAGGGGGCTCAATATCGTGTTCTGATAGAAGCACAGTCCAGCTTGCTGTTAATTTCAAACCATCATCTGTTTTGCGGAGCATGCCGTCAACTTCTACTATTTTGGGCACACCATGTACTTTAAATTCTCCTTTTGCGGCAACTTTTTGAGGATCTATACTTTCCACGTCGAAATCACTGATTAGCTTACCAAAAAATTCAGCAAAAGGATGTTCTGATACTTTCAGGGTTTCTCTCATATCTTTATCTCTCTTCTCATTACCCGTATCCAGTGTTGCCAGATCTACAAAAAAATCAACTGTATTTTTATCTAAGTCAATTTTACCAACCAGGTTGTTTGAAACACCTTTGAATGAATGTAGTGGTACCGACGAACGAAATTCTACATATCCCTCTTCCGAGTAGAAAGATTGAGCATATGCAGTTACCGGCATACTATGTATCAGAACCAAAAAAATAAACAGGTTAAAAAACTTCATGGACTTAATGAGATTAAGGATTTTCAGGAATATTTCTGGCTCCCTGATCGATCCATGTTATCAAAGCCTGCAATTCCTCATCTGTCAAGCTTCCCGGATTGTCCAGTGGCATTTGCTGTCCAAATCTTGGGTCTCTTGAAATCAATTTATCAATAGCAGGACTGTTTTCAGGTTCCGGTTTTCCTGGTGCAATTACAAAAGTCTCGTATTGATCGCCAACACTATTTATGGCTGACTCGTATGTGGTGAATTCTGCTCCGGAAGTGCTTTCCCCGACATGACATCCGCTACCCGAACAGCTTTGATTAAAGATGGGCTGGATGGTTTTGGAATAAATAATTAGTTCTTCGTCGGTATCAAATTCCAGCGGGGCGGGTTCAATCACATTACTCTCACATGAGAATACAAACAGTAACATTAAACCAAGGCCTAAACGGAAGGAAAAAGGATACATAATTGAATTGGATCATAGTTGTAGATACAGGAAGAGAAATTATCAGTATATGACAATGGTGCCAGAACTATATTCATTTGATCTTCTTTCATTGAATCACACAGATTCTTTTATAATCGCAGCTAAGCTGCATTTCTTACGACCAAATTTCTTGGTGAGAAATGAGGGATAATCCATTGGAGGTAAACAACTTACTCCTGAATATTCCCCAAAAAACTTTGCGAATCAACTCCAATTATCTGTTGTTCACTGTGTAGCTGCAATTATTCCTCTCTATTTGCTTCGCCTGGAGTGGGAATGCCGGGCCACCAATTTTCGACCGGTGAAGTAGAGGCATCCTCTTCGAAAAAGGAGTATGTTTCATCCGTAGCTACCGTTGGTATAAATTCATTCTCAACCCAAATACCAGCCTCATCAGCTACATCATCCCGTCCGTTGCCATCTGCACCATACTGCATGTAGTCTAATATATTGTCAGAATTTCCAAAGGGTCCCTCCCGGAACAGGCCAAGTTCTCCTTGCGTAGTTCCAAGGGCAGACCATTCAACGACAAGAAACCCTCCTGCCGGTATGGTTACATCGCCGGAAAGAATATTAAGAGAACCGACCTGAATATAATTCGGTTCTATACATACCCAATATTGACTCAAATCAACATCGGAATCTCCGGTATTATGAAATTCAATCCATTTGGTAGTACCCTGAAAATCGACGGTGGTTCCCACTTCATTGATGCGAATGCCCATATTTTGATTTAG
>CAZFAJ010000078.1:10011-13116 GCA_964517005.1 uncultured Balneolaceae bacterium
ATTATATACCTGTCCTGTTAACTTACCGGCAGTTTTTATATCGACCACATTGGCTGTAGGTTTTAATGCGAATGTTCCGGTTTCACCATCGGTAACAAATGATTCTGCAACGTTAAAATTAACGGAGAGTACTCCTGCATTATCGCTCTCAACTCCAAAATTCGGAGATATATCCATCGTAAATCCCTCTTTGGCACTTTCCGGAATAGTTAGATTGAACGACTGCCCGTTGTCAAATACAAGCTTGGCTTTTGAAATTTGAATCCGGAGCTGGTCATACAGGCCGGGGGCAATATCCGTTTCAGTAATTTGTTCGGTATTTCCATTTGTCAAATCGAATAGATTAAATGAGCGGGGTTCACCGGACAGCTCAATAAATTCCTGGTCACCGGCAGTCCGGATTTCCACCCGGCTTATAGTAATTTCCGTTTCAGCTACATGATTGCTGCCAAAACGCTGACCAAACTGAAAAGGCAGGGAATTAGTCAGGGTTATTTCAAGGCTGTTGGGCGTTGGCGAATTTGTAACTGAATTATTGTCACAGGCCACTACTGACACACAAATCATCAAAATGATTCCGATAGTTGATTTCTTTTGATATTTCATAATAAGAGGTAAAGTTAGAGTTATAATTGCCAACGAGACCTTTATCCCATTATTACTGATTCTTAGTGAGTTCACTCCCGAATCACCCCCCTCTATAAGCGTTATTTGAAGGACACAGAAATTGTTACAAAAAGTTTATAATCTACTATTTAAATTTTGAGCAATAAACGCAGGGATATGCTTGGGATCACTCAGCCTGATCTTGCGGAAATGGCAGGTCTTACTGTTAATACGATTTATAATATAGAATCGGGCAGGGGGGGAATCCAACTCTCAAAAAACTGATTAGAGAGCATGTTGAAAGGAAGTTTACCTGAGTTATTTCTGGATACTGATGTAGCGTTCGATATTCTATCTAAAAGAAAACCTCATTTTGAATATTCTGTTCGTATTCTTGAGCTGGCAGCTTCTGACCGTGTTGCACTATTGATTGCAGAAAGCAGTCTTGCCAATTTGATCTATCTTTCATTCGATATATATAAATTGGAGGGTGCAGAAAAGGGTGCAGAAAAAAGACTGCTAAATTTTATTTCGGTTTGTGATATCATCAGTGGTGGGAAATCTGTGATGACCGAAGCCATCTCCTCACGGTTCAAAGACAAAGAAGATACTCTGCAATATTACACGGCACTTAATCACGGCGCTGACTATTTCATCACCAGAAATATTTCCGATTATAAACACTCGTCAATGTGACTCCCGATAATGACTCCCCAAAAATTTATGAGCCAACTATAAATCGATTCACCTCGTGTTTTCTGTAAGGCAGATCCGGATTATCGATCTAAAGGTAACACTTTTCAGTTTTGATAAAACTTGTCTCAAGTATTACTAATTAAATGCTTAATACGTTAATCCGGCCTGGCTGATTGATCATAAAACAAAGTTTGAACATCAGGCGTCTAAGGAGAAAGCCAATTACGGCAGCACCTGATAATGCAAACCCCATCACCAACCAACTTACCTTTCGCCGCCGGGGGCTTCCGCCTCAACATCTTCACGCTTGATGCTCCGCGGTTCGGCATTCTTCACGTAGGTGTTAATCCATTCTGTCTCTTCCCAAAGCATGTGAAGAACCGATTCACGCGCCCGGTAACCATGGCTTTCACTCGGAAACATTACCAGTTTGGCAATTCCGCCCAAGCCGCTGACTGCAGCATACATTCTCTCGCTCTGCATTGGGAATGTACCTGAATTATTATCATCCGCACCGTGAATCATTAAAAGAGGTTCTTCAATTTTATCAGCGTGCATAAAGGGAGACATTTCATAGTAAATACTCGGGTCATCCCAGTATGTTCGCTGTTCCCGCTGGAAACCGAAAGGCGTGAGTGTCCGGTTATAGGCGCCGCTGCGGGCTATTCCGGCACGGAAAATATCTGAATGAGCCAGAAGGTTGGCTGTCATAAATGCGCCGTAACTGTGTCCGCCAATCGCCATGCGGTCGGTATCGCCGACTCCGCGCCGCTCCATCTCATCGGCCACTGCCTGTGCACTTGAGACCAATTGCTCCACAAACGTATCATTTGGTTTTTGGTCACCTTCGCCAATCACAGGCATGGCAGCACCTTCAACGACTGCATATCCTTCAAGCAGGGCAAAATGCGGCCCCCAGTAGCTGATGCGTGCAAAACGGTACGGAGAATCTGAAATTTGTCCGGCAGCATCAGCGCTTCTGAATTCACGTGGGTAAGCCCAGACAACAGTTGGAAGCGGGCCATCCCGGTCTTTATCATAACCGGGTGGCAGATAGAGAGTAGCCGATAACTGAACTCCGTCGGAACGTTCGTATTGAATCAATTCTTTTTGCACATCTTTTAGCTCTGGTGTCGGATGTTCAAAAAATGTCAGTTGTTTCAAATCATCACTTTCCAGGTTACGAATGTAGTAGTTTGGCTGAACATCCACTTGTTCCCGCCGGGTGATAAACTCTTTGCCATCTTCATCAATTACAGTAACGACAAATTCATAAACCGGTGCTTCGGAACGCCAAAGTTCGGTTGATTCCTTTGTGTCGAGATCAAACTTTCGCACAAACGGCCGGTTCCCCCGGGGAGAAGCACCGCTGCCGGTCAGTAAAAGGGTTTTACCGTCATCAACTGTATGAAGTACCATGGTTCCGTATTCAGATCGTTTGAATTCCGGAGAGCCGGGGTCGGCGTATCTGTCCTCCGTATTTAAATCAAAAACAAGTTCAGGTTCAGGATTATCCGCATCCGGATTCAGCTTCCAGGTTCTGCGATTGCGGTTATCGTACCAATATTCATTAACCAGCGCAAATCCCTCTTCGCTCCACATGATTCCTGCATACCGGTATTCCAGATCAGTAATTACTTTTGGATCCTCTTTAAAAGGAGATTCCAGTGTAAAAACCCGGTCACGTTTTTCCACGTCTTTGGAAGGATCACCTTCATCGAGTGCTTCTACCCAACTGATAGTTGAAGGGGCATCGTTGCGCCAGCTGACTGAACGCGGTCCTTCAGTTGCAGAGGAAAAGCC
>CAZFAJ010000079.1:0-10921 GCA_964517005.1 uncultured Balneolaceae bacterium
AGCCAACAAACGTAAAAAATATTCAAAGTCAGGAGTATTATATTTGGCAAGCCCGCGTTTTTCCAGTGCAAGCTTTCCATCGGGTGTGATTACATACGTTGTGGGAATGACCGTACTGTTAAAAGCTTCTCCGGACCGGCTTCGATAGTGATATATTGGCAGGTTGTAGTCCCTGTTCTCCATAAATTCTTTAGCTTTCTCAAAATCTTCGTCTGTAGAGACCATTAGAAATGAAATATTTTTTAGATCAGAGAGATTTTCATAAAGCGACTGAATTGCCGGCATTTCAGCAATACATGGCGGACACCAGGTTGCCCATACATTTAGAAAAATAACATCACCCCGAAAATCAGTTATTGATTTCAGATTTTCATTTTCATCTGTAAAAGAAAAATCGCCTGACACCTCCGGAAAATCATCAACCTGGTCCGGAATTGCCGGAGTAATAAAACCGGTAGCCAGTAAAGCTCTCTGCATGGTTCCGATCACGATTGTATGCAAGCCAGTAATATAGAGCAGTAAAATCACTAAAAGAATTACACCCCATTCAATAAGGTTACGGCGGATACCTGATTTCTTCTTCTGAATATTCACAGTTTTATTTACTCTTTTTGACTACGTGTAAGTTGACCTTATTCCTTCGCAGTAAACTGATGACTGCCCAATATATTATAAATTAGAATCGTGAATGCTTATCTTAAAAGCAGGCAGGGAATTTTAATTCACAACCCACTTCAGCAAGTCTGATTTTAAACATGTTTCATTAAATCTTTTGCTCTTTCGCCAAAGCTATTTACAAGTTCCCGTAGTTTGCTTATAATTTAAATAAGACTTTTTCGTTTTGTTGTATAACCAAAAATGTTTTTCCATGAAATATTCAATACTTGTTTTAATCTTTTTTCTGAGCATGTCAACTCTTGCAGAGGCTCAGCTTCGGGAAGATTTGAGGTATAACAACGACAACTTTTCAGGTACAATCAAGCATACACACAGCCCTGAATCAGGTCCCGGTAATTTTATGAATATGCTGAACATGACCATGTCGCACTCCTACAGCATGTCTTTCAGTAATTTTGGTGGACAAACGCAAAATATCAATGCATACACCAACTCTATGGCTTTCGACATAAGCGACAAAGTTGATGCGTATGTTGACGTCTCTGTACTACATTCACCTTTCGGCAACAGCTTTATGAATAATGACAATGCTCTTGGTGCCAGTATTGTTATTGACCGCGCGATGCTCAATTATGATATTTCTCCGAATACGAGTTTATCCGTTTCTTTTTCTCAAAGGCCCTATTATTCGCCCTTTGGATCTCAGTTTGGAAACTCATTTAACCATTCACCTTTCGGACATAACAGGTTTGGCTACTAAATATCAGGAATGAGACAAAACAACCAGGAGCAAAAAAGTTTTGGATTAAACGCGGCAATCGGTTTCCTTTCTGTTTTACTTTTTGTTCTGATTCTTGCGCTTTTAACTCGTTTCGTCTATCCGCGCATCCTTAATGAGAGAGCAGAAAAAGACCCGGCACTGATCAGTTCAATCATTCAGCTGGAAGTCTTAAATGGATGCGGGATTCCCGGACTTGCAACAAAATATACATCTTCTTTACGGCAGTATGGATTTGATGTGGTGGAAACCGGTAATTTTGATAATTTTGATTTGAAAAATACTTTAATTATCAGCAGAACCGGTAACATGGAAAATGCAAGACGTGTTGCGCAGGCTCTCGGTGTTCCGGAAGAACAAATCATCAGAGAAGCATCTTCCGATTTTTACCTTGACGTTACCCTCGTTCTCGGCTCTGATTACACATCTTTAAACCTTTAAATGCTTATGACAAAACAACCCGAAACATTAGAAACACAATTCAGTGCCACTTCAGGTGGAAAAAAAGCAGATTCATCAACTCTGATAAAGACGATTACAGATGCACTTCTTGAAAAAAAAGCGAGAGAAATTGTTGTGCTTGATGTAACAAAATTAACTACCCTGACCGACTATTTTGTTGTATGCCACGGTACATCCGAAACGCAGATCAAAGCGCTGGCCGATAATGTTGCCGAACAGACCAATAAAATACTTGGCGAAAAGGCATGGAAAAAGGAGGGGCTCGATTCAAGGCGCTGGATTATTCTGGACTATGTAAATGTGGTTGTTCACATTTTCAATGAAGAAAAACGAGAGTTTTACGGCATTGAACGAATGTGGAATGATGCCGAAAAGATCGAAATCCAGGATCACTAATTTTTATTCACGTGCAATTTTCTTAGTGACTTTTTTGGAAAAATATTTTCGGGTTTTCAAATCACTGATTCTTATTTTATTTAAATACAGTGCAGTTTTTTTAACATGACTCAAACCGCTGATCGTCCCAAAATCCTTATAGCTGAACCCATACCGGATATTGCGATTGACAAACTTCGGGAAGCGGGCAGGGTTACTGTAGCAGAAAGGGGGGATTTAAATACAGAAAAAAAGCTTATAAAAGCCATGCGTGATACAGACGCTTTTTTATCTATGTTGTCTAACAAAGTTACCAAATCTGTATTAGAAGAATCGAAACAGTTGAAAATAGTAGCCAACTATGCAGTAGGCTACAACAATATTGACATTACTGAAGCCTCCGAACTTGGGATAAGAGTCGCAAACACACCCGATGTACTCACCGATGCAACAGCCGATCTGGCCATTGGATTGATGATCGCTGCTGCACGAAAATTTCCATCAGCAGAATCTAACTTGCGCGAAGGTGAATTTACAGGATGGGAACCGCTTGGCTTCAGGGGTATTGAATTATCAGAATCCGTTATTGGTATTATCGGTATGGGCCGGATAGGACAGGCATTTGCCAAAAGAGCCGGGGCTTTCGGCGCTGAAATCATCTATCACAACCGAAACAGAGTACCACGGCAAACCGAAAAAAAACTAAATGCAGTTTATGAACAGGATTTAGACAGGCTGCTTTCACGAGTCGATATACTGAGTCTGCACTGTCCTTTAACAGTTGATACTCATCATCTTTTAAACCGAAAGCGCCTTTCTTTAATGCAAAACCACGCCATAATCGTAAACACAGCACGAGGTGCAGTAATTGAAGAGGAAGCTCTGGCTGATGCTCTTACGAGTCAGAAGATTGCCGGTGCCGGTCTTGACGTTTATGAAAATGAACCATCTGTCCATCCGGATCTGCTGGCTGCTCCGAATTGTATCTTACTCCCTCATATCGGAAGTGCAACATTTTATGCCAGAAAAAAGATGGCAGAACTGGCTGCTGATGCCATCATCGGTGTACTGCAAAACAGAGATGAATCAGAAATTCCGAATCTTATCGTTTAGTTCCGTAGATTTTCACTTCATCAACCGAAATACAAAGTTTTGAAAATCAGTAAGAATCTTACACTCTATATACTCATATCTGTTTTTGCTGCAGGTGTGATTGCCCTGTCAGGTTTTATATACCTTAATAGTAATTCTGATCCCGGTACCGAAGATTTACACCCGCTCATGCAGGAAAGTGTTGATAGCGGAGCTGAATTATTTGAAAACATATACAAAGACTTCAGGGTCCGGTCATCAAATCTGAAAGACAATCTCTCGCCTTATATACAGAACAACTCTTCGAGCACGTCATTCTTTCAGACAATCCGTAATTACAATTTCTGGAATGTCTCCGTCTACCGGAATAGTGAACTCATTGCATGGAGCGGATTTTCCTTTCAATCTCCTCCCGAAGCACCGGAAATTCAGGAAGATTCACTCTACACATCAGTCATCAAACAAAACAATGTGATTCTTCTTTATGGATATCAAAAAGCAGAAAACCGGGAAAGCGGACAGATCTATGAAATTGTTACCGCAAGGCAGCTGGATCAAAAAAACTCACTCCCGATTGCCACAGGCCAGGAAATGGATCTTTCAAACCATTCCCGGCTCAGCGATCTCTATCCGGTAAATTTTTCTTTTTTCACTCCCTTGACCTCCTCTCCTGTTATTCAGAAAAAACTTACGATTGCTGAACAGGATTCCGTTGGAGTTGTATTTGCGGAGTCAGCTGACCGTGATATTTACCTTGCATCAGCAAATAAAAACCGGAACCGGATTCAGTCATCACTGATTATAGGGATCGTCATCACCGGCATCATCATTTTACTTGTCTGGTTTTCCGGCAAGCGAAATAAACAGGCTCTTCTCTTCATTCTCGCCGGGCTCACAGGCCTTTGGGTATATTTACAATTCACTGATTTTGTATCTCTTTTAGTTAACAACCTCATGCCCAACATAAAAGATGAAAACCTCGCATCTGCCGGTGGTTTTATCAGCTACTCGGTTCACACCCTATATATCGCTTCCGTGACCACGGCAATAACCCTGTTCGTTCAAAATCAGAAGTCAGTTTCCAGCAACAACAATCACCTCATTTCGTTTTTGTTATCAGCTCTCTTCGGGATATTAAACCTGGTACTGATTCTCTTTTTTATCGACAGTACTGTTTCGCTAATAGCAAGCGGCCGTTTTGGATTGGCTGAATTAACGATATACCCAACTTACAGTGCGTTTCTTTTTTACATAATCAGCGGCCTGTTTTTAAGCAGTATTCTGATTCTCCTGATTTCAGCAGGGTGGATGCTCTTTACATACGAAACCGATAAATCCACAATCATCGCTCTTTTAAGTTTTATCACCTTTTTTCTGGGATTATTTATTACCGGATTTGTGCTCGAAGAGCAAATTTTTCTGAGCTGGAAATTCTTTTTGGCGATCGGGCTGTTTACAACTGTTCTGCTATGCAGCTTTTACATTTTCAGACTACCGGTACGTTACCTGCAAATATCGGGGATCCGGAAATTACTATTTTTCTCTCTTATTATATCTGTTTCGGGTTATGCGATTATCAATGCAATGGCTGTGAAAGAGCAAGATCAGAATCTGTTAAAAATTGCCGGCGAGTTCGCAAATGAAGATACAAATATAACCCGCGAAATTACTCGACAGGTTCTTGCATCCATAGAAAGGCGGTTTCTGTTTTTGTCGGGTGAAGATATCGACACACGGCCCGGAATAGTGCAATCTCAGTTTCAGCGTGCTGTGCAGGCGAGCATACAACCGGAATGGCGGCAATATTCATTTGATATCCAGCTGTTGAAGCCGGATGGAAGTCTGATTTCAGATTATTCCACTACTCTCGACTCACCTGCCTGGACCGCATATTTTGACGTTGACCTGATGGAAATTTCTTACCGGGGTGAGCAAATACGCAGGGAAACCAATCGCCCGGTGATACGCGGTAAGCCGGCGGGTTTAGGTGAACAGTTTTCAACTCTGCATCGCGGCTGGATTCCCATTTATGATGATTTAAGGCCGGACGAGATTATCGCCTGGGTATTTGCTGCAGTTTACCAGGAACGTCCCGACTTCAATAAACCGATCCGGGCTGTTCTTGCGGCATCCTCGGGTGATGAGTGGAAAAAGAGTTATTACCTTGCTGAGTTTTCAAATGGAATCATGTCAAGGAGTATCCAGAAGGGGTTTTATGAGGGTCAGCCAGAATACAACCGTCTCCCCGAACGCGAACAGGAGATTGCCCTCAGAGACTCCATTGCCTACATCTCCAATTTCACCAGCCGGGGCCAGTTCAGGGAAGTAATTTTAAAGCATAACGATGATAAAATCGTAAAAGCAAGTACTCCTGTGGCAGGCTTCAATGTGCACCTCTTTTCATTTTTCCGCTATAATATATCTCTGATTTTGCTGGGAATTTTTCTGTTCCCCCTGCTCAGCGTTTTAGGATTACGACAGTTTGCCCTTTTTAAACAGAGTGTCAGATTCCAGAGCCGATTGCTCGACGGACTGGCGGTAGCTGTTTTAATTTTTCTTGTATCATTAATAATTACCACACAGTTTACCATGACAAACCAGGTTGAAGATCGCCTTGAAAGAGATCTGATAACCAAATTAAATGAGATCAGCGAGACATTGAATCCGGAAATATTTGATGGAGGCAATGAATCCTTTACGTTTGCTTCTGAACCTTCAACAACCGTTTTTGATGTGGATGCAATTTTTTACAGGCGTGGTGCGGTTCAGGAATCGACAACTCCCCAGATTTTTCAGCAGCATTTAATACCGCGCCAGATGCCCTATCGCGTTTTTGACATTTTATACAACAGGCAGAGAAAACACTTTCTCGCCACTGAAGAGATCGGAAATGAAAAACTCCTGATCGGATATAAGGCCTTACAAAACAGTACAGGTGAAACTGTAGCTGCGCTGGCGATTCCCACTTTTTTAAACTCTCCGGTATACACCGAGCAGATTCTTGAAACCACAAGTTATCTGCTTGTTCTCTACTTTATCATATTTGGCTTTTTTATAGCCGGTACTGCTGTTTTCTCACGCCAGCTTACAAAACCGATTGAAAAAATCCGGGCAGGCCTGGATAGAATTTCACGCGGTAACCTGGATACTAAACTACCTGTCACCAGCCATGATGAAATCGGATCTTTATCAGAGGCTTACAATACCATGGCACAGCGTTTAAAAAATCTTCAGTTTGAATTGGCGAAAGCTGAACGTGAAGCGGCCTGGAAAGAGATGGCCCAGCAGGTGGCACATGAAATTAAGAATCCGCTCACTCCGATGAAATTGAATTTGCAGCATCTTCAAAGAAGATTGCAGCAAAATCCCGGTAATTCAGAAGAACTCCGTCCGCAGGTTGAAAAACTGACACGCAACATCATTGAGCAGATCGATTCACTTAATAAAATTGCTTCAGATTTTTCAAAATTTGCAAAGCCTATACGGGAACCTTTCAAAATGATAGAATTGAATGAATTGATTACATCT
The DNA here is from genome assembly GCA_964517005.1 of uncultured Balneolaceae bacterium. Classification (GTDB taxonomy): domain Bacteria; phylum Bacteroidota; class Rhodothermia; order Balneolales; family Balneolaceae; genus CAYVBJ01. The sequence goes on from CAZFAJ010000079.1 coordinate 6,854, forward strand.
GTAGCTGATCTCTATTCAAATGACGAAGAGATCGATTTACAAGTTCAAATACCTGAAAAACCGGTTTACGTTGTCGGAGTTGCAGATGAGCTCCGAAGAGTCTTTATCAATCTGGTAAAAAACGGAATTGAGGCAATGAACAATTCCGGAACGCTGACTTTAAAAATGAACCGCACCGGCAACAAAGCAACAGTTACAATAACGGATAGCGGTGAGGGGATCCGATCTGAAAACAGGGAGAAAATTTTTGTTCCAAATTTTTCAACCAAATCGAGCGGAACGGGACTGGGACTGGCCATCTCAAAACAGATCATTGAAGCTCATAACGGCTCAATCCATTTTACATCCGAGCCCGGAACAGGCACATCTTTTACCGTGACACTCCCGGTCTCAAATAGCCGGAACTCCTGATTCTCAGTCTGTCAGGTAAGCGAAAAAAATTGTCACTAAACTCTGAGCGTATTTTTTCGTACCATCACTGCACTCTACACAAATGCTCAATACGACACGTACATACAGAATTCATTTTTGGGATGAAGCCGGTACCCTTTTAAAAGTCGGCATTCCTGTTATCATTGCACAAGTTCTGCAAATGAGTATGAGTTTTGTAGATACCGTAATGGCAGGCCGCCTCTCCGCGACCGATCTTGCTGCCGTTGCCGTTGGTTCCAGTATCCTTTTGCCCATTGTGGTTCTCTGTCTCGGCTGCATGATGGCTGTAAGCCCGATCGTAGCCCACAATGTTGGTGCACGTGATTTTCACCTTGTGGGAAAAAACGCAAGGCAGGTGATCTGGCTGAGCCAGATTCTTGCAGTCCCAACTTTTTTTATCCTGAGGAATCTTGATTTCCTCATGATTCTGCTCGATGTAAGCAGTGAGATCATTCCGGTGGCAGACGGTTACCTGAAAGCAATATCCTGGGGCATATTTCCCATTTATGCCTATGGAGCCATGCGATATTTTAATGAAGGAATGTCCGTCACCCGGCCTGCCATGTATGTTGCACTGGCAGGAGTACTTGTGAATATACCTGCCAATTACATATTAATGTATGGAAAACTCGGGTTTCCGCAGCTTGGGGCCGTTGGCACAGGTTACGCTTCGTCCATTGTATTTGTTGTGATGTTTACCGGAATGCTGATCTTCACCTACCGGTATCCAACTTATCAGCGTTTTGAAATATTTAAAAAATTCAGATGGCCGGAATTGACATATTTCAGGGAGATGATGCAAATTGGAATACCAATTGGAATCAGTTCTACGATGGAAGTAACACTTTTTGCCCTTGTAAGCTTATTGATGAGCTCCATTGGCACAATTGCCGTTGCAGGACACCAGGTGGCTATCAATTTTGCAGCCATGACATTTATGGTTCCCTTCGGCCTTTCCATCGCTATTACAGCAAGGGTGGGAAATGCAGCAGGCAAGAAGAATCTTTCAACTGCGCGATTCCGGGGATTGGTGGGAGTTGCCATTTGTACCTCTTTTATGACCATTACGGCACTTCTGATGTTCCTGTTTCCGGATTTGATCGCTTCTATTTACACAGACGACCAGGAAGTAAAAAATCTTGCCATTCAGCTTATTTACATGGCAGCCATTTTTCAGATTTCCGATGGATTGCAGGTTAGTGGGTTTGGTGCACTCCGGGGACTGAAAGACACCAAAATCCCAATGGTGGTGAATCTTTTTGCCTACTGGATTATCGGGCTGCCGGTTGCATGGGTTCTCGGTTTTACATTTGATTATGGCCCGCCAGGCCTCTGGATCGGACTTATTATCGGATTAACGGTTGCAGCTGTACTTCACAATGCCAGGTTCTGGCATCAAACCAGATCTCAGGACTAAAAAGCCCGGCAACAGTTGTTTAAAAAGGAACGTTAATAAAATGTTATTGGTAACGATCGAACGATTCAGAGTTAAAAATGCATTTGCTTAAAAAAAGAGATGATTTATGCAAGAATATCCTTTACCATTCAAATAGATCAAAAAAATTATAATGCCAGCATATATACATAAACTTGAGACTTCATTGCCGCAGTTTAAATACCAGCAGGATGAACTGCGCGAACAGATGAAGCAGCTGGTTGCAGACAGTGATCTTAACAGGAGGGTAATCCATCAAGTTTACAGCCGTTCCGGAATTGAGTCGAGATATTCTATTCTGGAGGATTTTAAACAAACTCCGCTTCACCAAAAATCACTCTTTTTTAATGGCCATGGTGATTCTCCCGCAACAGGATACCGGAATGATGTTTATATCCGGGAAGGCCGGAAACTCTTTGTTGAAACCGCCCGGAAACTTTGTGAAAACAGTGAAACCAAACCGATTGATATCACACATCTCATTACAGTTTCATGTACAGGTTTTTATGCCCCCGGACCTGATTATGACATCATAAAATCTCTCGGCATGAAGTCAGGAACGGAGCGATATCACCTTGGATTCATGGGATGTTATGCAGTACTTCCCGCTCTGAAACTTGCTGCGAAAATAACAGAAAATGATCCTGATGCTAACGTTATGGTCATATCTGCAGAATTGTGTACGCTCCATTTTCAGGCCGGAAACAAAACAGATCACCTTATTTCCGCTTCCGTTTTCGGGGATGGCGCGGCTGGCGCAATTGTCAAGGCTCATAAACCGGAAAACAATGGATTTCAGCTGAATCGTTTTGCATCCACTATCACAAAAAAAGGATCGGAAGATATGGCCTGGTCGATTGGTGATAACGGATTTGATATGGTTCTCTCTGCCTATATCCCCGAACTTCTTACAGGCGGCCTTGATGATTTTCTGGAACCCGTTTTAAAGCATTACGATCTTGATTCAGCGAATGTCAGCCGGTGGGCTGTTCACCCGGGTGGTCGGGCCATACTCGATAAGGTGGAATCATATTTAAACCTGCCTGAAAAATCGCTTGAATCCTCCCGCTATGTGCTTTCAAAATTTGGAAATATGAGCAGTGCAACCATTCTTTTTGTACTCGATCACATACTTCGTAAAAAGAATGACCCGGCAAATGAAAATGAACAGGTTATTGCTATGGCCTTCGGGCCGGGACTGACTATTGAGAGTGCCCATTTAACAAAGTTATAATTCAGATCGGGCTCCTTATTTATGCCGTTATTTTTATCCAAACGAAACACCGTGCTTACAGAAATCATGGATGATCCGGATTGTGACCGTGATGGTTTGTTTCGCACCTACCAGACATTTGGCCGCATGAACCGGTTATTGTCTGGATGGGAGTCAATCTACAAAAACAAAATCCGCCCTTTATTGAACCATTCTTCAACACAAATTACACTTTTAGACATTGGGACCGGCGGCGGTGATGTTCCAAGCCACCTGTCAGAACTGGCCAAAAAAGATGGGTTTTCAATTCAAATAACAGCGATAGATCCCGATGAACGGGCCATTGAATTTGCGAAATCAGAAAGCACCAGTGGTAATATCGACTTTTTATGTGCTCGCTCGGATGAACTCGTAAAAGAGGGCAAACAGTATGATTTTGTGATCTCCAATCATCTGATTCACCACCTCGAAGGCCGCGAGATCCTGAACCTTTGCCGTGATGCAGAAAAACTGTGCCGGTATCGCGTGCTGTTTAACGACATCGAACGGGGTGACCTGGGCTATGCCTTTTTTTCACTGGCATCTCCCCTATTCTTCAGAAATACCTTTATACCGACAGATGGACCGCTTTCTATCCGCCGAAGTTTTACAAAGAGTGAACTGCAAGAACTTTTGCCACCCGGATGGAAGGTGAAACGGCTTTTTCCCTACAGGCTAATTGCAACGTATAATGCGGAAGGATGAAAGACGCAGAGGTGATCATAGCCGGTGGCGGCCCGGTCGGACTATTTCTTGCCGGGCTTTTGCATCAATCGGGCATCAGCTGCCGGGTATTTGAGAAGAAGACGCAAATTGATCTTCATTCCAAATCCCTGGGGATCCATCCTGTTTCGCTTGAACTGTTCTGGAATGCGGGAATTGTATCTCCCTTTTTAGAAGAAGGGCTAAAAATCAAACGGGGACATGCATTTGTTGACCGCCAAAAAGC
>CAZFAJ010000079.1:11021-13112 GCA_964517005.1 uncultured Balneolaceae bacterium
GGAATAGAATTTCATGGCTCACCCTATTCCGATACGTACATCATGGGAGATTTCGATGACAATACAACGTTCGGAGCCGATGCGGCCGTTTACCTTCACCGTGACGGCCTCGTGGAGTGCTTTCCGCTGCCGGATGGAAAACGGAGGTGGGTAGTCAAAACGGCCACATTTCACGAAGAAGTTCAGCGCGATTTAATTGAAAAACATTTGCAGTCCCGCATTGGCCACGACCTGAGTGAGACCGGAAATTACATGCTCAGCAGTTTCGGGGTGCAGCACTATCTTGCCGAAACTTTTCACAACGGCCGGATTATACTTGCCGGCGATGCTGCTCATGTGGTCAGCCCCATTGGCGGACAGGGCATGAACCTCGGCTGGCTGGATGCTGAAGACCTGGCGAATACCCTGGCCAAGGTGTTACGGGATTCAAATGAATCTTCAGAAGCTGACCGGCTTCAGAGGTTGAACGAGTATTCGAACCGCAGAAATAACATTGCCCGGCAGGTTGCCCGCAGGGCTGAAATGAATATGTGGCTCGGAAGAAAACAGACCCGGTACAGAATTCGAAAACTACTCATTCGGCTGATAACAAAACCGCCTTTAAAACGCCTCATGGCAAATATCTTTACCATGAGAGGGCTTGGCAGGTGGTGGGTTTAAGCAAGACCTGTCAGGTTGAGAATGAGACCTGTTCAGCATACGCGGCGCTTTCCCGCGTTTCTGACAGCGTCGGACCAATGGCGATGAGTTTGTGCAGTTGTGATTAATTTCCGGCCCATGCCCCCGACATCAATTGTTGCCAAAAATGATACATCGTCTTCTTTTCACTTTCATTTTAATGTGAATATCTTACTCAAACATTAATAAAACTTTTTTTTAATGTTTAGTATCTGTTTTATCCGTACATTTAAGGCCAAAAACAACACTATACATTAATAACAATGTAAATTAATGCCTGATAAATTCTTTTATACGGTCAACCCAGACCGCAATAAGCCGTGGAACGACCTTCCCGGTTTGCCTGTCGACGAACGGAACTATAAAACAATAGAGATTTATGAGCAGCTCGGCAAGGCGAAGGAGGCTCTTGCACTGCTTGCGGGACGCAGTGTAGCGATTCCGAATCCTTCCGTGCTGATCAATACCATCACCCTTCAGGAGGCGAAAGATTCGAGTGCAATTGAGAATGTATTTACAACCGATGATGAGCTCTACAAAGCGTACAGTGAAAACAAGAATGAAACGGAGGTTCCCGGTCCGGTGAAAGAGGTTTTGCGTTACCGGGAAGCGCTGTGGGCAGGTTTCCGGTACCTGAACCAAAAGAAACAGTTCGACCGCGATTATTTCATTCAGCTCTATCGTGAAATCAAAGAGGCTCATGATGGCATACGCCCCCCCTTTGCACGTACGCACATCCGAATGGGTGGCAGCGGGCCAAATGCCGGAAAGCCGGTCTACACACCGCCAAGAGGAAAGGGTGTCGTGGAAGAAAAACTCGATAACCTGGTTGAATTTTTGAATGACGACTCCATACATCCGCAGGAACCGCTATTGAAGATGGCCATTGCCCATTTTCAATTTGAAGCGATTCATCCCTTTCACGACGGCAACGGACGGGCCGGAAGAATTTTGAATATTCATATCATCACTCACAAGGGACTCCTGGAATACCCGGTTTTGTATCTGAGCCGGTACATCATTGAAAACAAACAGGAATATTACGAAACACTGGCGGGCGTATCGCAACGCGGCGACTGGCAGAGCTGGATACTCTTTATGCTGCGCGCCATTGAGTCCACGTCGCGACTTACGTACAACAAAGTAAACCAGATCATTGATGCAAAAGAGCAGGTGCTGCAAATCATTGAAAACGAAACTTCTATACGGCGTCCGGCGCAACTGGCCGAGGCTATCTTTTCCCAGCCCTTTACCAAAGTGAATCACCTGACCGACAGCGGCATCTACGCTGAAAACACTGCCCGGAATTACCTGAATGAGCTAGCTGAACTCGGCCTGCTGCAAAAAGAAGAGATCAAAGGCCGCCACTACTACCGGAACCGGGAGCTACAGGAGATATTGAGGTACTGAGTG
>CAZFAJ010000080.1:0-12866 GCA_964517005.1 uncultured Balneolaceae bacterium
TGCAAATCCATTCCGTCAGCTAAAGCAGACGGCAATGGATGATGAGGAATATAATATTTTCAAATACCTGAGCATCAAGTCAGAATGATTTATTTCCACTGCAGTCTCTTTCTTTTTTAAACTACTAACAAAAACGACTTTCTATTTTACGAGACAATCCATATAACTACTTGTTTTAGTTATTCGGAGTCAGGAGTTCTGATTTTATGAAATTTGCCAAATCAGAAGAATCAACCCTGTTTTATAATTCCCTCTTTGAGAGCCAGCTCAAAAATGGAAGCATGCATGTTTTTAGGATCGATCTCTTTTCTTTGAATCAGTTCTTCCATTTCATCTCCCGTCAACATCAGCAGGCAACCCAGTTCGCGCAGTGACTGATCAAAATTTCTTGGGTCCATCAACCTCACTTTTTCAGTATTGACACCATCCGGACTAATCTTCCGATCGATAAGCAGATAAAAAGTATCGGACGGATTGTCACCAAACTCAAATTTTTGAAGTATTGTATTTTTTAAGTCAGCCATCTATTTATAACGCTCCAAAAAGTCTCTTGCTTTTACAATTTCAATTGTTTCACCACTCTCTTTATCTATCACAGCAACCTGAAACAGGCTGATAATCGCCTGGTTATTGAGACTTTCAATTGTATCCCGTTCGTTGTCAAACTCTTCCTTTTCGCTCACAAGATCGTTGACACCCTGTACCACGTACGTAAATTCTCTCTTCTTTGAGTCCGGTTTTTTCGGTTCTGACTCTTCAAAATAGGCCCGAACCGCCTCTTCCGTTACAAACCACTGCACCCCGAGTTTTCTTCCTTTCAGCTTGCCATCCCTGAGATACGCCCTGAGTGTCATTTTACTCAGGCCAAGTAACTCATGCAGGTCATCTACTGAATAGAGTGTTAAGTCTCCAATTTTTTTCGGCATTCTCAGTTTTTACTAAAATTTAATTGGGCTTTAAACTATCAATAACAAAACTTCATTCCAATACAGATATTGTTTACTTGTAGATTAGTTCACTGCTGTACGGGCTGTTTCATTTGATTCGTCGGATTGCGAATTAACATACCCGATAGTTCGACAGATCTGTTGCAGAGTTAAGAAATTTGATCGAAAAGAAACCCCGAGTAGGGGTTAAACATCAATAGCGCCGGGTGAAACCCGGTGAACAAAATGCGATTTCAGCAGAACCCTGAATGGGTTCAACAACCCAAGCTTTACTGTTCAACCCACTTCCGGGGTTGTAGAATGATATGCCGCAATACAACCCCGACTCGTTTGAGTCGGGGCTATTATTGTTAAACCCCTGCTCAGGGTTTGGTTTTTGGTTTTTTATATTTGTAAAAAAATTATCCTTCCCCTGAACATCTGTTAAAAATATTTGTTTTCTCAACTCCCTTTCTTATAATGGGTTAGCTTATTCAATATTGAAGTGACATATTGTAGCTAAGTATAACTAACATACAAATACAAACAGGAGGATAACATGAGCATGTTAACATCAACAGTTGCTCGCTGGCTTTTTGCACTGCCTTTCGGAATTTTTGGCCTTTTGCATTTTATGATGGTCGAAAATATGGCGGGAATGGTACCTTTACCCGGAGCTGAAATTTGGGTATATCTTACCGGACTTGCATTAATTGCGGCCTGTATCAGTTTTATTATTCAAAAAAAGGTACGTCTGGCCGGGCTTTTGCTGGCCCTGATGCTGATTATTTTTGTAGTGGCAGTCCATATTCCGAATGCTATGGGTGGTGAGCAGTCCGCCATGCCAAGTATGCTGAAAGACCTGGCCCTTGCCGGTGGTGCACTTTTTATCGCCGGTAATTACGATGATAAACAGTCATAATAATTCAAAAGGAGAAGCAGAATTTTCAGCTTCTCCTTCTTATTTTCCTTCATGGAAAAAATTAAATTACCCGCCTTTCTAAAACGTGTTCGATTCGGCTATTTATTAGGCTCATCACTCGTTATCATTTTTCTGATTTTCGGCTTTTTTGAGATCATTCAGCTTGTTCTCTTATCCGATCTCTCCCAAAATCAAATAAGATGGCTGAATTTTAGCCGGGGTATCCTTACTGCTTTTGTGATTCTTTTTTGGGCTACATGGACAATTTATCAATACCGGGATATTTTTAAGTCGGAACTTGAAGCTACTGAAGTCCGGTATTATGAACTGCTGGAACAGGCTGCTGATGCGATTATTACAACCACTCCGGAAGGCGTAATTACATCCTGGAATAAAGGCGCTGAAAATCTTTTTGGATGGAGTGCAGATGAGATAAAAGGCAATCATATATCTGTTTTGTTACCCGATGAGTTACTGAAAGAGGGAGAAATTGAAAGATTAAAGTCCGGACTTGAAAAAAATGGATATGTCAGTCATTACGAAACCGAACGCCTTCATAAAGACGGTTCCAAGAGACTCGTTCAATTAAGTGAAACCCAGATCAAAGATGCGACAGGTGAAGTTTTAGGGAAGACCCAGATTTTAAGAGATCTTACGGAAGTGAAACTAAAAGAACAGCAATTTCAGCAATCGGAACGTCTTGCTTCGGTCGGCCATATGGCGGCCGGCGTTGCCCATGAAATCGGAAATCCGCTTGCATCTATATCTTCACTGGTTCAGCTGTTACAACGGCGGGCAAATGATTCATTTTCAAAAGAGCAGCTGAAGAAAGTCCGGCAGCAAATCAACCGTATTAATACAATTGTACGAGATCTTGTTGATTTTTCAAGGCCCTCTAACCAGGATCCGGCCGAAACAAATGTAAATGAGCTGATTACTTCTGCCGTTGGCCTTTTAAAACATGACGCTCGCTGCAGGGATATAGATTTTCATATTCATCTGGATCCGGAGATAGCAAAAGTGCACATTGTACCCGATCAAATGCACCAGGTTATCGTAAATATTCTTCTGAATGCGGCCGATGCACTCACTGATACAGAAAATCCCAAAATTTTTATCCATACCACTTTATCTGAAAATGAAATAAAAATCAAAATATGCGATAATGGCTCCGGTATTCCGGAAGAAATCAGAGACCGGATATTTGAACCTTTTTTTACAACCAAGGAAACAGGAAGCGGCACGGGCTTGGGATTGTCTGTCAGCCATGGTATCATTCAATCCATGAACGGAACCATCGAACTCGGAACAAAAGAGGGCCGGGGATCTTGTTTCAGAATATCTTTACCCCGAAATAATACCCAATGAAAGGCTATATTTTAATAGCAGATGATGAAAAGGATGTACGCGAATCATTAGAAATTCTTCTGCAGGAAGAGGGATACAATCCTGTGGCCGTCAGTGACGGACAGGAAGCCCTTGAAAAGCTGGAATCTTCCACCTTCGATATTTTAATTACCGATCTTAAGATGCCAAAAGTGGACGGGATCGAATTGATGGAAAAAGCATCCCTGATTGCACCTAACATGATCATTATTGTGATCACAGCATTTGCAACGGTAGAAACAGCTGTAAAAGCACTTCGCAAAGGTGCCTCCGATTACATTATGAAGCCGCTGGAATTTGATGAAGTTATCATTCGTATTGAGCAGCTTTTAAAGCAGAAAAAGATTCTTCTTGAAAACCGGTATTTGAGAAAAAAAATCGATCAGAATTTTAATCTCAACTACATTATTGGCGAAAGTGATGCCATGAAAAAGGTATATAAGATGATCGACCGTGTTAGCAATGTAAAGACGAATGTACTGATTACCGGAAAAAGCGGAACCGGAAAAGAACTTGTGGCACGGGCCATTCATGCCAGCGGATCACGGCCGGAAGGACCATTCATCGCTATTAACTGTGGTGCCATACCCGAAAACCTGGTGGAATCGGAACTGTTTGGGCATAAAAAAGGGGCATTTACGGGGGCTTCTGAAAACAAGGATGGTGTTTTTGTTGCTGCCTCGGGCGGTTCACTGTTTCTTGATGAAGTCGGTGAATTGCCCCAGAATGTACAGGTGAATTTACTGAGAGTTTTACAAGAACGTGAGGTAAAACCGATCGGCAGTAACCAGATTAAAAAATTTGACACCCGGGTTATTTGTGCAACCAACAGAAATCTGAAAAAGGAGGTGGAAGAGGGCCGTTTTCGCGATGATTTATACTACAGACTGAACATTGTTGAAATACCTGTACCCGGCTTATCCGAACGGAAAGAAGATATTCCTCTTCTGGTCGATCATTTTGTAAAGAAGTATCAGAAAGAGCTGAATCGTGCGATAAAGGGAGTTGATGCAGATGCCATGAATTCACTGATACACCACGAATGGAAGGGAGAAGTGCGGGAACTTGAAAATATTATAGAAAGGGCAATGCTTCTCACAGATAATGAATTCATACAGCCTGAAGACCTGCCCGACTCAGTCCACGATAAAGAAAGTAACTATGTTTCTTCCACGCAGAACAATCTTCAGGATGCATTGCAGCTATTCGAGAAACAGTACATAAAAAATATTTTGAAAAAAACCGGCGGAAACAGAAGTGAGGCCTCCCAATTGCTCGAAATTGACCCTTCCACACTTTACCGAAAAATGGAAAAACTGGATATTACCAAATCAGGTGACTATTAATAGCATACAAAGAAAGGCAGTATGATAGCCTGCAAACCATTTTTTGTTTTTATTTATCAGCGTTTTAAGTGGCATGGCCGGGTCTCAGGTTTCATTTAAACGAATATTTATTGAAAAATAATATCAAACCGAATTGTAATCTCATCACCGCTTTTAATTGTTCCAAGCAGGGCAGATGGCGGATCCACATCAAAATCTGTCATGTTTAATGTATACTGACCGCTGAATTTTAGTGCATTGGTTTCAAGTATTTCACCCAATACATTTAATGTTACAGGGCGGGTCTCTCCGGCTACGGTCAGATTTCCATCAATATTGAGGGTTTTTGCACCCCGGATCTGCTCTATTTCAGCATCATCGATGTGCATATCAGTATGTTCAAAAATGATTTCCGGGTGATCATCACTTTCCAACGCTTTATACATTCTTTTATCCATTCCACTTTTTCCGCTTACCAAAAACTCTACAGGTACATTAACGGTAAGCTCTTCAACTTCTTCCGGATTCCAAAAATCCAATCCTTTTGTCCAGCTTTGCGGAACTTTAAAATTTACCGAAAATTCTTCCGCATCAACTGTCCAGTCGTGAAGCGTGGATGTACCGTCGATTTCAATAGAACTTGCAGCGCTGATATTCAAAGGAGCCATTTCCGCTTCCTGCGACTCCGTTTCTTGCGAAAAGAGTTCACCGGCACTAAATGTAAATAGCAGCATAAAAGATAATATCAATTTCATAACGTTCCTCATCATTAATTTAAGATTTACTATAGGTAATGCAAATGTTGTTCCAAAATTCAAAAAAACAAAATAGTTTATTTGTTAAAAAAACATGGCCTGCGCACATTTCATACTCTATTATTGAATCTGTTTTTATAAACAATGTTTCCTTTCTTGTAAAGATGCAAAAATTTGATAAAAAATCATTGCAATTCTGCAATACGAGACATCTCACTTGCCAAACCGACTTCTGCCATTCACTTTAAAAGGCGCAACGTAAGTTCATTATCCTCTGTTTTACATAGATTTGAAGCATCCCTGAAGTTTGGTACAACTCTTGTAATTACAGTCAATAAACGAAGCAGAGTATTTATTCTCTTGTAATCAATAACATGTAACGATTACAAAGAGTTAAGCGTGTACTGGAAAATTTTCAATAATGAAAAATCTCATTCTAATCGTTGATGACGAACCGACTATACTTGATTCAGGAAAACTGATTCTTGAAGATGAGGGGTTCGAAGTTATTACTGCATCAGATGGACGAGAGGCTATGAATATTATAAAGAAAAAAACGATTGAAGTTGTTCTCACAGATTTTAAAATGCCCGGCCTGAATGGGCTGGAATTAATAAAATGGATTAAAGAATTTAAGCCGGAATTGCCTGTTTTTATGATTACGTCTTACGTGAACAGAAGTATAAAGGGAGTAGTTACCCAAGCCGGTGCATGTGTGTTTATGCTTAAGCCCATTGACTACACCGAATTAATTGAAAAAATTGAAGAAATCACAGGCAATCAATAGCAGCGTTATGAAAAAATTTTAGCAAAAAACGGTCATTTAGTTGAAGTTTAGAAGAAATTATACGATTATAAAATAAGGGAGAAAAACCAATCGTATAAATAAATTTAGGAATCTTTGATTTCAGGAAATAAAAAATGAGTTACAATATATTGATTGTAGATGATGAACCGGCTTTCAGGAAAATGGCTAAATCTTTTTTTGACAGAACCGGATATAACACTTTTTTTGCAACAAACGGGTTGGAGGCAATTGAAAAGGTTAGTCGAAGGGATTTTGACCTGATTATAACAGATTACCGTATGCCCGGCCTGAACGGGCTTAACCTGATTAGCTGGGTTCAGGAATTTAAAGCAGATACTCCTGTTTTTTTGATGACATCATACGTAAACAGGGATATGTATCATCTGGCTATGGAAGCCGGGGCCAAAGCTTTTTTACTGAAGCCAATAAATTTTGCAAACCTGGTTAAAAAGATTAAGAAACAGTTAAATCCGGTTGCGCCAAACAATCCAATAAATAAAATAGACACAAAAAAACTGCAGGAACCTAAACTCCTGAATTAAGCTTTTTAACTTGTACCCTGAACCGATTTCTCAGGTACGGCGGCAAATGCACGTCTTTTCTCACTTACCCATAAGAGCAGCTTATCTACATTGATATAAACAACTGGTATCAGTACCAATGTAATTAAGGTTGAAGCTATTAATCCGCCGATAACGACTCTTGCAAGCGCGGCCTGAATTTCAGCACCGGCACCCCATCCAAGGGCAAGGGGAAGCAGGCCAAGTACAGTTGTAAGCGTAGTCATCAGAATAGGCCTGAGGCGAAGCTTGCCGGATTGAACAACAGCTTCAAATACACCCAGATTTTGTTCGCGTCTCATCAGATTGATATAGTCTACCAGTACAATCGCATTGTTTACAACAATTCCAATCAGCATTACAACCCCCATGATGCTTTGCATATTCATGGACGTGCCGGTCACCAGCATCGTGGGAATCACACCAACGATTGCCACCGGAACCGAAAACATCACGATCAGCGGGTCTACAAATCGCTCAAATTGTCCGGCCATCACCATGTAAATCAGTATCAGAGCCATAATGATAGACAATGTGAAATCGGCCTGGGCTTTTTGCTGTTCCTCGTATTCACCACCGAACACAATGGTAAACCCGGCAGGAAGTGTAAAGTCTGAAAGTTCTTCCTGAATCTTCTCAACTGCTACACCAAGGGGAACTCCGCTCTCAAGATTCGCTGAAAGATATGTAACGCGCTGACTGTTAACCCGGCGAATTTCTTCCGGCCCTCTTCCCGGTTCCTCATCAATCACTGTTGAAACCGGAATATTTATTCCCTGCGGTGTCTGAATTGAGATATTATTGATATCGAGTGTGCTCATCCTGTCGGACGGCTGCAATCGCACTGTAATCGGGTATTCATCGCCCCCATCCCGGTAAACACCGGCTCTGCTGCCTCCGATATTGGTCTGGATAGACTCCGCAACTTCACGAACCGTAAGTCCAAGCTCAGAGATCTTTTCACGGTCAAACCGGATATTCTGTTCAGGCCGGCCTTCTTGTCTGCCGGTCTCTGCATCACGCACTTCAGGCACTCTTTCCATTCTTTTTACAATTTCATCTGCAAGCTGATCGGCCATTTCCAGGTCATAACCGCGAAGCTCAAGCTGTATCGCCTCTTCACCGCCGCCGGAACCGAAAATTCTCCGCAGTATCCATAACCCGGATTGAGCCCGTACCCGGATATTGCCGCCGGGTATTGTGCCATCTATACGATCCCGAATACGGTCAGCAAGTTCATAACTATTTGATTTTCGCTCGTCGGCACCCTTTAGTGCAATTTCAACAGATGCACGTCCATTTCTCACTTCCGTTGAAAAATGTTTTACATCCTCCATCGGGAGAATAGCTTTTACTTTTTGCTCAAGCTCCTTCACATATTCGTTTGCAACAGCAATATTCATACCATCAGACAGCCGGAAATCTATGTCAATTTCGTCCGCTTCAGTTTGCGGAGCAAGCTCCATTGGTACGTAGCTGAAAGCAAAAATGCTTCCAGCCAGAAGTACCAGTGTAATACCGAAAACAAGCTTGCTTTTGCCGATGGCTGTTTTCAATAAGTTGCTGTAACGGTCTTCAACTTTCTCAAAATATTTCTGAAACCGGCTTTTTCCTTTTTCACCCAGCTCACCATCCGGCTTAATTGACATAAATTTACTTGCCAGCATCGGAACAAGAGTCAGTGCAACCAGCAGTGAACACATCAGCGCAAATACCACAACGAGAGCAAGCTCCTGGAACATCGTACCGGTGATAGTCTGCATAAACACGACCGGCAAAAAGATGACTGACGTAGTTAAAGTTGAAGCAATAATAGCTCCTGCCACTTGCTTTGTGCCAATGAGTGAACTTTCTTCTCTTCCTTTTCCATTACTGCGGAGCCTCACAATATTTTCAAGCACAACAATAGCATTGTCTACAATAAGGCCCACCCCGAGAGCCAATCCGCCAAAACTCATCTGGTTCAGTGTCAGATCATTAAAATAGAGCAGCGCAAACGTGGCTACGATAGACACAGGTATGGCGAGTGAAATGATAAACGTTGTGGAGCCATTCCTTAAGAACAAGTATAAAATGACAATTGCCAAAATGGCGCCCCATGTAGCTGCGTTCGTAACGTTGTCAATGGATGCCTGGATAAAATCACTCTGGTCGGTAACAATCAGCAGGTTTACATCATCCCGCTCACTGTTGATTCGGTCTATTTCGTTCTGAACACCTTCCGCTACTGCCACGGTATTTGACCCGGTCTGTTTCCGGATGGCCATCCGAATCATGGGAATATCATCGATGTGTATTAACCGTCCGATCTCTTCATACGAGTCAACTACAGTAGCGACATCCCGAACTCGTATCGGTTTACCCTCAACGCGGGTGATAATTGTTTCAGCAATCTGATTAATAGAGTCAAACTCGCCCAGGGTTCTTACATAAATATCGTTTAATCCGTCTTTGACATTACCACCCGGCAGATTATTATTTTCAGCGGCGATGGCATTTCTGATTTGGTTGGCAGTTAAACCGCTTGCCATCAGCCGGTCTCTTTTTAAATCAACGCGGATTTCCCGATGTACTCCTCCCCAGACATCAATCGTACCAACACCGGGAACCTGTTCAATTCGTTTGGAAATTTCCCTCTCCAAAATTCTTGTCACTTCATCAAGAGGTCGTTCCGACTGTGCACCGATAATAACTACCGGAAAGTCATTGGGATCCCACTTCCGAACGCGGGGTGCTTCTGCTTCTTCAGGTAAGGTTCTTCGAAGCCTGTCAAGCGAAGCACGAACATCATTCGCAGCCTCATCCAGATTTACTCCCTGGGTAAACTGAAGATTCACCCTGCTTCTACCCTCTTCAGATTCGGATGTCACCTGTTCTAAGTTGGCAACCCCGGCGATGGCATTTTCAATCTGTTCTGTGATTGTGACCTCAATTTCTTCCGGACCCACATTTGGATAGTCAACCCAAACCGACATCCTGGGATATTCAATCGGAGGCAGAAGATCAACGGGCAGATACCTGAACCCGGCAATACCAAGCACCAAGATAATCAGGTAGACCATGGTTGTTGCAACAGGCCTTTTAATAGAGACTTCTGTTAATGACATAACGAAATTTATTTAAAGTGATTGATTAAGAGTAGAATCATCTCTGGAGCTAATCAGATCTCCGTCCATTACTTCACGTAATAAATCCTCCGGTCGCAGTCTTTGCATCGTCAGAATTCGCTCCCAGGCGGTTGCCCTGATTTTTGCTTTTCCCTCGCTTCCAACCATAAGATTCTGACCAACTGTAACTACCCACTGTCCGTTTTTAACACCGGTAACACCTGCTGCTTCACGGCCTTTTGCCACAACTGTTACAGGTACGAATTCTACCTCTTTTGGCTCACTTAACGGGGGCGGATTGTTCGCATCGACCTGAACTACAGGCTCCATCTCAGTTCCAAAATCTTTAACAATATAGGAACCGGTTACGCCCGTTCTCGGATGCCGGTAGATAGCGCTTAAAGGAATAATCGTTGCCTGTTCACTTTCACCATAAAGAACATCAACCGTAACAAACATCCCGGGAAGCAATAGCCTGTCATCATTTTCGACTTCTATTTCAGCAACCGTACTAAAACTGCCTGCTTCCAAAAAGGGTGAGATTCTGTCCACCTGCGATGTAATAACCGTATCCGGGAAATTTTCTGAATAGATACGAACGGTTTGTCCCGGTTCAATATAATTGAGCATTTTTTCTGTGAGGTTAATCGTGATCCTGGAATTCTCAAGATTACCAATTGTAAATAGCCGGTTGCCCGTATTTGCCTGCATGCCAATCTCCACATTCCGCTGGCCAACAGTTCCGTTGATTGGTGCCCGTATTTCAGTCTCGCTCAGTGCCTCACGCTGCTCTGATACCGTTGATTCCGCCTGATCAATCTGCGCAAGGGCAAGCTCATAATTTGCCTCGGCAGATTCGTATTGAGATCGAATCTGTTCCATTTCAAGATCACTGATTAAATCACGGTCTGCCAGTTCCTGCTGTCTTTTGAGCTGAGCATTTAGCTGATCAAGTGCCGCTTTTGCCTGTTTTGCTCTTGCCTCGTTAATCCTCAGATTGGCTTGTGCCTGGCGAAGGCGGTCTTCAAATTCCCTGGAACGAAGCCGGACAAGCAGATCACCCTTTTCAACACGCTCACCGTTCTCAATATAAACATCTTCAATCGGCGCGGAAATCTGAGGAAAAATTTCCACCTGGTTTCCGGCGGTTACTACTCCGCTCAATCTCTCTTCAAGCGGAAGCGAACCAAACTGGGCTTCTACCACTTCAACAGCCGGGAACACCTCAGACGAATTTTTATTGTTACTATTCTCAGACTCACCACAGCCGAGCAACAGAAGTAATAATATTGTACCGGATAAAATTTTAAATTGTAATTGCATGATCTACAGGTTGTTATGTTTACTGAAAAAAATAACGTTTTTGAATCTGAACATATTCCATATAAGTTGTTAAAGAATTAAAAAGGAAACGGTACCTTTGTTAAAAATCGTTTCATCCGAATTGTTAAATATTGTATAGCAGACACTAAAAAAATTCATGGACTCCATTACCCAGGCTACTTTAGGAGCAGCGGTCGGCGAAGCGATCCTCGGGAGAAGAGTGGGCTACAAAGCACCCTTGATCGGCGCTGTTATCGGCACACTTCCGGATCTCGATATTCTGGCCAATCCCTTTTTGACTACTGTTCAGCAGATTTATTTCCACAGAAGTATTTCCCACTCCTTTTTTGCGGTGATTGTTGCTGCGCCAATTCTGGGTCTTTTACTCAACCGGTACATCAACAGTGAGCAGACCGGGTGGAAATTGTGGTCCAAATTCTCTTTCTGGATTCTTTTTACACACATATTAATTGACATACCGACAACTTACGGCACCCAGGTATTTCAGCCTTTTTCAAATTATCCCCTGGCAACGGATATCATCTTTATTGTAGATCCGCTATTTACGCTGCCGGTATTGGCAGGTGTGATTCTT
This sequence comes from uncultured Balneolaceae bacterium, assembly GCA_964517005.1. Classification (GTDB taxonomy): domain Bacteria; phylum Bacteroidota; class Rhodothermia; order Balneolales; family Balneolaceae; genus CAYVBJ01. Next base: position 11,708 of record CAZFAJ010000080.1, read on the forward strand.
GCGCTTTTTATGCGGCGTGCTTCAGGACTTCGGTTGTGGATCAACCGGGCCGGGCTCATCCTGGGTGCCTCCTACATGCTGTGGGCAACCGGAATTAAAGCGCACGTACACTCTTGGTTCGATGCAGAATTTAAAAACGAAACCGGCTATTACGAAAAGATCAAAACCATGCCCAACGGCCCCACAACACTTTTCTGGACCGGGTTTGCACTAAAAAATGATACCCTGAGTGTGTCAACCTACTCCATTTTCAATTCAAGAGAAGACCCGGACATCCATAAAATTCCAAGAAACAGCCATCTGATTGAAAAATTTATGGAGACTGATGAAGTTGAGGTAGTCTTGTGGTTCTCCCGCGGATATTATCATGTAGAAGAGACAAGTGACGGATTCTTCTTTTATGATCTGCGCTTCGGTAGATCCGATTTTTGGATCACTGACAACCGTGACAGCGAGTATGTATGGTCCTATAAATTTACCCTGGATGATCAGCGGGAAACGATCCTTGATTTTGAAATGATCGAGCCCTCTTTTAATCTCAATTCAAATGTATTAAATTTGTATTTGGAGCGTTTGTTGTGAGTGAAGCAGTCAGCAATTAGCAATCAGCAGTCGGCAATATGCAGTATATAGTAGTTAGTATGTAGTAGGCAGTAATCTCTTTTGCGTGCTCTGCGTAAACAACTTTGCGCCCTTTGCGTGAAACCCCGTGGCATATAATTTTAAATTATCAGAAAATGAAACGAAGCTGGATTATCGGTTTATTAATCACAACATTCATTGGGATTTTCCTCTATAACGCCATGGAGGAAGTAAAACCCAAAGAGATTGAAAATGCACCCGAATGGGCCGATCTTGAGATTGCCATGAACGAAGCAGCCGCCAGTGACCGCTACGTTCTTGTCGATATCTTCGAAACCGGCTGCCAGTTCTGCAAGGCGATGGACCGTGAAGTCTATCCCGCCCCTGCCGTCCGCAATATCCTGGATCAGAAATTTACCGTCACCAAAATCAACGGCCACTCCGACAACCCCGTCACCTTCCTGGGCCAGACCATGACCGAAAAAGAGTTCGCCGCCAAAATGGGCGCCACTGCCTATCCCTTCATCGTGGTCCTAGACTCCAATGGCAACATCGTCAACACCCGCCGCGGCTACCT
>CAZFAJ010000081.1:0-12494 GCA_964517005.1 uncultured Balneolaceae bacterium
ATAAATCTGAACGAAATATTTGTATTATTTTTTGTATATATCAATTAATTAACAGATAAATCATCATGATTGAACTGGCAGTTTTTGAATTTTTATTACTACTTTTCGCTCTTCCTCTGAGCTATATTTTAGCCAAATTTTTTAAAAAACATAATACGTCAGTATATAAAACTGAAATTGATCAAATGTTTCATAAATTCTGGAACGGGAAGCCGGAGTATGAATTATATGCCTGGCAAATGGTGAGACGTCTTTATCTTGGGCAGGATACACCGAAAAAATATATGAAGTATATCAATAATAAAATCTTGTCACTCAACAGAAGAGATATTCTTTCACAATTCTACATAGATGAAAAAGGGTTGCTAAAGTCAATAGATCAAAGTAATAATAAGTCGATATTTCTCAATTAATTCTTTTCACATCACCTAATGAACAAATTAAAAAGCTAACTAAACTATGAAAATATTATATCTCTTTTCGCCTGTTTTAACTGCTCTCATGATTCTAACAAGCGGTTTTCAAACGGTCTCGGCACAAGCCGGATCTGAGAATGAAAAAGCCTTTCAGCTCTCATTTTTCCATCCCATACAAATATTTGATGAGGAAACTGATATCAATGCATTCCGGCTGAATCTCATTTATGGAAAAAACCGGAATGTATCCGGAATCGATATTGGAATTGCCAATCATGTGACAGCAGATTTTACAGGTATTCAGTTTGGCATTGTCCAAATTGTAAAGGGGGAGTCGAAAGGCGGACAGATAGGATGGGTGAATCTTTCAAAAGATGAATTCAGGGGATTTCAATATGGTATTTACAATGAAGCCAAAAGGGGAGGAGGCGCACAGCTTGGATGGGTAAATAATACCACTGAACTCAGCGGACTTCAGCTAGGCCTTGTAAATATTGCAGGACAAATGAATAAAGGAATCCAGATCGGCATTATCAATGTGATTAAAAAAGGTGGTGTGCTGCCTGTTATGCCGATTGTGAACTGGTCATTTTAGCGTACTGGGCTTTTAACTCGTTTCGTCTGATTTTACCGGATTCAGTTCGGGGCAGGCTATCTGTTTTGTAAATTTCTTTCGGGATTTTAAATGAAGGAAGTAACTTCCGCAATTGCAGTATGATTTGATCTGACTCACTTTCACTCTGCAGTACGGCGGTTTCAATAAAGGCAACAATTTTTTCACCCCATTCCTCATCCTGAATTCCAATAACAGCAGCCTGACCAACCTCTCTCAGGCTTTCAAGAGCTGATTCAACATCCACCGGGTTCACATTTTCAGCTCCGGTAACAATCAGATCAGATCTTCTCGTTTCAATAAAAAGATGTCCAAATGCATTCAGGTGTCCGTAATCACCTGTATTGAACCAGCCCTGGTTGTCAAAAGTTTTTTCATTTTGGTTATGATCGAGGTAACCGTCGAATACTTGCGGGCCTCTTAGCCAGATAACCCCGGATTCATTCATTTTCACCGGCTTTTTTTCATTATCCCTGATTTGGATCTGATTAGGTGCAAACAGGTGCCCCACACTTTTCCTGGGAGCATAGGTTCCTTTTGGCTGCAAAAGCATGTTGGCTGCAATCTGAGCACAGGTTTCGGTCATACCGTAACTCTGCACAACCGGCAAACCGCGTTCGACAGATTTTTGTATCAAAGCCGGTGTAACTCTGCCTCCGCCAAGCAAAATGGCCTTCAGTTCAAGATGGGATTGAAACCGGGAATGCAAAAGAAGCCTGTGAAGCATAGTTGGTACAAGCGAAGCAACCTGAACGAGCCTGTTTTCTGACAGAAAATTTAAAACCTGGTCTTCTTTAAAACTGTCCATTCGGTAGATAGCAGTGCCATACAGAATACTTCTCAGGATTATTGAAACACCACCGATATGATTCAGCGGAAGGCACAGGAGCCAGTAGTGATCGCGGTCCGGTTTAAAATTTTGTTCACTTGCACTGGCGGCATAAAAGACCTGTCGTCGTTTTATCGGAACAATTTTTGGTTTCGCTGTAGATCCGGATGTTGAAAAATACCCCATAACTTTTTCAGGATCATGTTCAGTAAATGAAGGGGTGTTATCTTTGGATTCAGATTTCAACTTTTTTTTGTCAATTGCAAGAGCAACACTGCTGAATTCATCCACTTTATCCCGGTGTTCGGGACTAAAAATCAACAATCCGGGATTTAATATTCTGATCTGCTCTCTGATTATATCACGTGGCTGAGCGGAACTTAAAGGAGCAAAAGGAATGCCGAGTAACCAGCAAGCAGCTATCACGAAAACCTGCTGGTCGCTTGAGTCAGTAAGGATCACAACCGGTTTACGGGAAACGGACCGTCGGCCATATTCATCTCTGAACCATCTTGTGAAACGATAAAGATTTCCATAATCATACAGGGCATTTTCCGAAGCAAGAAAATGAGCTGCAGATTCCGGCAAAGGGTAGGCCGGAACTGATTCTGGACTGTCAGCATCAGGTTTCATATGATTCAATCAATGATATAAAGTTCTTATCAATATCATCAGATTTACAACTCCAGCAAAGTTTTTTTGTTTCAATCTCTGATTCCAAAAACCTGTTTCCGGAGATCAAATCGTCTTTGAACAGATTTCCAGTGCTCAGCCCATGAGCATGTGATTCTGATCCGAGAAAAGATGCCAGGTACGCAATATTATTTCTGGCTACACCACTTTCAAGAGCTGTTGTCATTACAAGGTTATAGTCAAGATGGTTGTGAGAGGCAATTGTTTCAATTAGCTTAAAAACAGAACCGAAAAGTGTTGGTTTTATAACAACAAACTTAAAAAGACCTGAATTGACTAAAGATGCAGGCCTTCCGTGCTGCAGAAGTGATTCATCCAGGGCAAGAGGAATTGAAGTTTTTGAAATGATTTTTTCAACCTGGGCGGTTTGTGTGCAATCAATTGGTTCTTCAATATATTCTACCGGAAACTTTTTCAGATTGTTCAGATTACGAATGGTTGCTGCTGTGCTCCAGCTTTGATTGGCATCGATACGCAAACGTATATCATCAAATTCTTTTGAAATGTGGGAAATGACCCGACAGAGAAGATCAAAATCATCACCGGCTTTCATCTTAAAAGTACGGTAGCCTTTAGCGTACAATTCTTTTACAGATGTGAATGTGTCATCAAAAGACTTTATTCCCAGTACCGCGTTAACAGATATATGTTTGGATCTTTGATACCCAAGTAACTCATAAACCGGGGATTTCTTTCTGTCAGATAAAAGAGACAGACCCAGTACTGAAATTGCATATAAGAGTGATGGCGCAAGCTCAAGGGTTGAGATATAGTATGAAAGAGATTCGACCGTAAAATCATTGGTCAAATAGTTTCCGAGTTCTTTCTGTACTGTCAGAAGTCCTTCCCACACCTGGTCAAATGTCTCTGCAGAATAGCCCGGCAGTGGTGAAGCTTCAGTAACTACATCCGACATTTGGTCTTCGTAAAAAAGGAGAAGTCCTTTTCTTTCGGAATAAGTATCTCCGGAAGTAACAAAAGGCTCTTTAAAAGGCAGATGGTATTGATAGATTTCAAATTTCATGTTTGTAATAATATACCAATGCTGAATAATAAGCCATAAATAATCATAAAACGGGCCGTTTTTTCGAGAGTATTGTTTAACATACTTTTCTCCTTAAGGAACCAAATTTCTTTAAGCAATATAGCAGAGAACGGAAGTGTTAAAATCGGAATGTAAATATAAAGATCATAATTCAGAGACAGATTAAAAAAGAGGAGAACCAAATACGAAAGTAAAATCATCAATGTGTACTCCCATTTTAAAACAGATTCACCAAAAAGTACACCCAGTGTTCTTTTATTTACGATTTTATCCTGTTCGATGTCCCGCAGGTTATTAACAACAAGAATATTTACCGAAAGAGCACCGACCGGAACAGAAGCGATGAAAGAATCCACAGACCAGACCAGCGCATTTACGTAATATGTTCCCGTAACAGCCACAAAGCCGAAAAAAATAAACACAAAAAGATCTCCAAGACCATTATACCCAAGAGGAAAAGGCCCGCCGGTATAGAGAATCCCAAAAAGAAGAGACAGCAATCCGATTACCAAAATTACCCAGCCGGCCAGCCATACAAGATAGAGGCCTGTTAAAAAAGCCATAGCCATGGTGATATAGGTTGCTATAAGCATTTGACGGGGATGAATTAAACCTGTGGATGTAGCCCGCGTAAAACCAATTCTCTGATCTGTATCTGCTCCTTTTTTGAAATCATAGTAATCATTCGCAAAATTAGTGCCTATTTGTATAAGAAGAGCACAAAACAGTGCTGTTAATGATGCAGGCAGAAAAAAAACACCATCCGAAAAAGCAAGTGAACTTCCGACCAGGACCGGAACAAATGCAGCCGCAAGTGTTTTCGGCCGCGCAGCCTCGACCCATGTAAGAACAAGTTTTCTATTCAAAATAATTAATGATTAGTATCAAAACAGTTCTGCAAAAGATACTTAAATGAAGTAAGCCTAAAAAAATTTTAAATGGTTTGGGATTATCAAAATATTTTTAAGCAGACAAACAATGAAAGCGCTTCTAAAATTAATTTATTTAGTTTCAAATTAATAATTACTTACAAATATAACTTATTTATTAAAATACAATTAAATAATTTGCATTAGCAGAAAAGGACATTATATTTGTACGGGTTATAAAACAACAACTAAACTTACTTTTTTAAAAATGCCGAAGAATATACCAACTCAACGCTATGATACACTAGCTGCTGCCAAAGGATGGACGCCCGGTCCAAACGGCGAGCCCAACATGCAGATCACAGAGATATTTGGTGAAAACACATTAACACTTGACGGCCTCAGAGCCAGGTTACCCAAAGATGCCTGGAAAGAACTTAAAGGAACAATTGAAGATGGTAAGCCTTTGATGAGCAGCGTAGCAGATGCTGTAGCGGTTACAATGAAAGATTGGGCTACTGAAAAAGGTGCATCTCATTTTACGCATTGGTTTCAACCGTTAACCGGTTTTACTGCAGAAAAACATGACAGTTTTATTACGCCCAACCAGGGAGGCGGTGCCATTGCTGAGTTTTCAGGAAAAGATTTGATTCAAGGTGAGCCGGATGCATCCAGTTTTCCCAGCGGAGGTTTGCGGCAAACGTTTGAAGCGAGAGGTTATACGGCCTGGGATCCTACGTCTCCTGTGTTTATTATTGAAAATCAAAATGGTTCATACCTTGCAATTCCTACTGCTTTTGCTTCCTGGACAGGCGAAGCTCTTGATCACAAAATCCCGATACTCCGAAGTATTGAAGCTCTTAACAAACAGGCAAAACGTGCTCTGAAATTGTTTGGTACTGACGCAGGGCGGGTTATATCAACTGTTGGATGCGAACAAGAGTATTTTCTCATAGACCAGGAATTTTACTACCGAAGGCCTGATTTTATGACCTCAGGCCGAACCCTGGTGGGAGCCAAACCACCCAGGGGCCAGGAACTTGATGACCATTATTTCGGTGCAATTCCGGAACGTGTACTTTCATTTATGCTGGAAGCGGAACGAGAACTTTACAGATTGGGAATTCCGGTAAAAACCCGTCATAATGAAGTGGCACCAAGTCAGTTTGAAATTGCACCGCTTTTTGAAACGTGTAATATTGCTGCCGACCATCAGCAGCTGATGATGATTACATTGAAAAGGGTTGCAAAGAAATACGGACTTGAGTGTGTATTGCATGAAAAGCCATTCGATGGCCTGAACGGAAGCGGAAAGCATTTAAACTGGTCGATGAGTACCAGCGAAGGTGCAAATCTTCTTGAACCCGGAGATAGTCCGCATGAGAACATGCAGTTCCTGTTCTTCTTTGCAGCTGTTCTGAAAGGTGTTTATAAACACCAGGATTTACTCAGAATTGCTATTTCAAGTGCCTCAAATGATCACCGTTTGGGTGCAAATGAAGCACCGCCGGCTATTTTGTCTGCTTACATCGGGGAACAATTGCAGGACGTTGTGAAGCAGCTGCTGAATGGCGGGCTGAAGAATTCAAAACAGGGTGGTTTACTTGGTCTTGGTTCACCTGTACTGCCAGATCTCCCGAAACATGCAGGTGATCGTAACCGAACATCACCTTTCGCTTTTACAGGTAACAAATTTGAATTTCGTGCAGTAGGATCGAGTCAGTCAGTCAGTTTCCCGACAGTTGTTCTGAATACGATTGTTGCTGAGGCGATTGATAATCTCTGTACGGAACTTGAATCACAGCTCGAAAAAGATGATCTGGAAGAGAGTCTGCGGGTTGTGCTTCGAAAAAGTTTTGAAGATTCTGAGAAAATCATTTTTAATGGTGACGGTTATTCTGATGAATGGCAAAAAGAAGCAGCTGATCGAGGTTTGCTGAATCTCAAAACAACTGCTGATTCACTGCCTCATCTAAGCGATCAAAAAAATGTTGATCTTTTTGAGAGTTACTCCGTTTTGAATAAGAGAGAACTCTTATCAAGACAGGAGATATGGCTTGAACAGTATATCACAACACTCAATATTGAAATTGACACAACTGAATCAATTGCAAAAACGATGGTCTACCCGTCTGCTATCAGGTACATAACTGAACTTGCAGAAGCTGTGAAAGAGACCAAAGCACTTGGCATTACAAATAGCGGTTCGGAGCATATGCTGAATACAGTTAACAATGCTTTAAATGATTTGGATGATGCTCTTGTGAAATTAAGGGATGTCCAAAAAGAAACCAATGGTGAGGATCTGAATGTGAAAGCCAGATACTACAAGGAAAATCTGATTCCCGTAATGTCAGAAATACGGGATGCAGTCGATTTTCTGGAACGGTATGTGGCGGACGATTACTGGCCACTGCCAATTTATCGTGAAATGCTGTTTGTGAAATAAGCTTTAAACAATTATAGCCACCCCGCTCTTGCTAAAATTTCTCCTTGGTCTTAGCGTGAAACTTTACAGAAATCTTGTTCGGATTTCACGCTGAGGCCGCTGAGATGAACGGCTCGCGAAAGCTTGAAGAGAAATTGTTGTAGGTGTTTGGCTTATCTGCTTTTGATACAATCTCGGTGCGGGTAAATAAAAAGAGCAGGTCATACACATAATCAAAATTTCTTGGCGATCTCAGCGTATGCATTTTCTCTTTCACACTTTGCGTGAAACTTCATCAGAATTCCAATAAAAGCTTTCATTTATACAAAAGAGAATAATCTACCGGTTCCACAAGAAAGCTGTAAGCCCTGCCACAAGGTAAAATCCAAGCCCGGACAGAATCACAAAATTAAATCCGTACGACATGGAAAGAATAATAGCCAGAGGCGAGGCGGCAACAGATGCAAATCCGTTTACGCCCCATGCCCATGGAATTAAGCTGTCAGATTGTTTTTCAAGCAGATCCATTCCGCTTGGGAACATCCACCCCATAAAAAAGGAGAGAGGCATTAAGAGAATCATAATCAATATAAACACCACGGCAAGCGGCATATTAACTGCATAATTCAACAATGGGTCCACAATGTTCAGAAAAATAATTGTCAGAAGAATAATCATTCCGGAGGCAAACTGAATCTTTCGTATGGTTTCCATTTTTATCTTTTCCTGCAGAATACTGCCCATCCCTGAAAATACGAGAAGAGAAGAGAGTACAGCAGAAGCGCTGTAAACAGGATCACCCAAAAAACGCGTAAATTTTTGAATAAAAGTGATCTCCAGGAACATAAATCCAATCCCGATACCCAGAAAATGCAGAAACGCAGGAAGCTTGTTTTTTGAAACCCTGTAGGTTTTGTACCGCAAAATGAGAGGCAGTAAAATCAGTATAAAAGCTGCAACAGACAGCTGAAGAAAAGTGATAACCAATAAGACATATCCCAATTCCAGCCGCTGAAACCAGTTGTCGCCGAATGTGTCAAGAAATGTTTTCAGTGAGTCCCATTTAAAGAAATTATAGAAATAGGGACTGTTATCCGTTGGGGTTTCAACCTTGTAGACCCAGTTATTTTGAAAATTTTCCGAATCACCGGAGAAAATATCCATAGCTGCGCTGTGGATCCATGAATAGTTTCTGTCTTCCGGGCCTTCAATCACATTGATTTGTTCTGCACCTTCCGGCGTAATTCCGGGATAGTAATCGGTATCCATCTGTAAATCTGCCGTCTCTTCTAAAAAGAGTTTCAGCTTTTTATCCGAAATGGTTTCGTTTGAAAGCAATATGTTGGATGCAAGATAATTTCTGGAAACCAGCATGTTTTCAGACGGATCACCACTGTCTGTTCCGGTTCGGAAAGCATCAGAGAAGAGTGATATCAGTTTGATGTTATCACGCGGCGGGGATTGAATTCCTCTTGTAATACTGATCATACCGCCCGGTTTCAACAGGCTGAGTGCACCTGCAATCGACTCCCTGGTCAGAACATAATCTTCGTTTAAACCCTGCAGACCGCCTGTGCCTGTTGCCATAGACTCACCTGTCACCAGGTGAATAAGATCATAGCTTCCTTTTCCCTGTTCAATGAATAACCTTGGGTGAAGATTAATTACATTTATAGTCTTATCATTGAAAACTGATCCAGTCTCTTCATTCAAGTCCTCTTCAAGAAGGCTGATGATCTCCGGGTTTGTTTGCACCACTGTTATATTCTTTGAGCCGAATCTTTTAGCCAGCCAGACATTTATACCGGTAATTTCACCCAATAAAAGAACTTCCGGCTGATCAGACATTCTGTAAGGGAGTGACTGAGGGGTAAAATCCAAAACAGCAGCCTCAGCAGGATCATCAATCCTGAATATGGCACCGGCAGTTATTCCGTCGATAAGCAGCGCAAATTGATCCGGGGGCCGGGCCGTTGCCTGTAATCCTGCAAATAGAGTGTAGTGGAATGTTTTGGATTCAAAGATGTCAACCTGGCCGCGTGGACCCCATCTATTGGCAACATGTTTCGCATCATTTTGATTTTCAAGCTGTTCAAATCTTGCAAGCTCCTTATATTGATCAACCCTCAGATCCGGGTTTGATGTTATACCAAAAAGAGAGACTCCGGCCCCGCATAGCAATAAAAGTACAGAGCGAAATGTATGTTTTTTAACATCGGTGAGTGCTGAGATCATAAATACGGCTAAAGCTATCAGCAGAAGCGGGGTTAATATGACCGGCAGTTTCCCGGTTGGAATCAGCATCATGATTGCAATAGCGCTCACTCCTCCAACCCCGCTGCCAATTAAGTCAGCACCATAAAGTCCCGGAACATGTTTTTTGTGATAGGAGAGCATATAGCCGATAATTGTACCTCCAAAAAAAAATGGGAGAAAGAGCAGCAGATTATAGAGGCTTAGTAAAAAAAATTGATGAAAGCTGTAGAGTACATACTGTGTATCGAGCGGAATACGCTGCGCGAGTGAATAACTCAGAGGCAGTGAAATTAAAAAGAGGAGACAAAAAAGCTGTGACCACAATGGAAAATTATTTTTCAGCCTGTCAAATGTAAGTGAGAGAAAAGTGCCGCTGGCTCCGAATCCCAAAAGTGCTGTACTGATAACAAGGTAAGAGAAGTGATAGTAATGAGTGACGGAAAGTGTGCGCATCAGAAGCAGCTGTTGTGAAACAACCACAAATGAGATCAGAAAAATTGATAATTGAGACCAGCGGCTATAATTTGACATTACACATATTCAGTCATGTAAATTGCGGTATTTTATAAAAACGAAATCAATTTTGAGCTTCTCCTGTCATAGGAACAAAACGTACAGGCAAAATACGTTCGGTCCGGATTTTTCCCTTTTTGGTTTTTTCAACTTTCATCAAAACCTGGGCCTGGTACGGATCTCCAATAGGTATAGCCATCATTCCTCCCGGTTTCAGCTGCTCCATCAGCGGAGACGGAATGTGACCGGCTGCAGCAGTGACGATGATGGCATCAAAAGGTGCATGTTCTTCCCATCCAAAGTAGCCATCACCGATTTTTGTGCGGATTGTGTTGTATCCAAGGTTCTCATAAAGCTCAGACGCGGATTCACCCAGCTCTCTGATAATCTCTATTGAGAAGACATGCGGGGTTAGCTCAGAGAGAACCGCACTGTGATATCCGCTCCCCGTTCCGATTTCCAGAACTTTATCATCCGGTTCAAGATTGAGCATTTGAGTCATAAAAGCCACAACGAAAGGCTGAGAGATGGTTTGACCGTGTCCGATTGGCAGCGGGTTATTTTCGTAAGCACGGTGACGAAAATTTTCCGGAACAAAAAAATGACGAGGCACATGTGAGATGGCATCCAGAACTTCCGGATCATCTATTTCGCCCCTGGAACGTATCTCCCTCACCAGCTCCTTGCGTTCGTTTTCCCGTTCCGTAAAGCGGGGCTGATTCCATTCAATCGTATCCGGCTGACCAACGGCCATTACATCCGGATGAGAATTATCCGATGGCAATTCCAAACCCGGGTGATCCGGCAAACTGATTATATAGAACAGACAAATCCAAAATAAAAACTGGCCGGTAGCTGCGGTTTTAATATTCATAACTTTTTTACTCTTAATTATAAACTTCTATTGCCCTCATTAATATTAACCAATTAACAGTTTTTTTAGTTTATGTTCATCTTTACGCCAGTGTTTTCAAAAACAGTTGATTAGAATTGTCAGATTAGATATTGTCTCTTCTGAAACTTAACAAATCTCCGGTGTTATTTAATTATGCTTGATTCACTTGAAGAAAAAATCAGACATGCCAGAACAGTCTCCGAATCCACACGTCCGTTACCATTTGAGGATATTCGTAAACTGATATTTCAGCGAAAACAGGATCAGAGCCGGTATCTTGTTTTTTATGATGACCAGGGAGACAGGATAGAGTTCAGTTATGAAACATTTTACAGGCTGGTTTTAAAAACAGCATCCTTTCTGCAGAAAAAAGGATTTACCCAAGGTGATCGCATATCTACCATTTCCCACAATCACTGGCATACTGCTATTCACTATTTTGCATCCTGGCTGCTGGGGTTAGTGGTTATACCGGTAAACCTCGGGGAGGACGACAGCCGGATCGAATACATTCTGAGAGTTGGAAATGTAAAACTGGCCTTTGTTCGTGAGCAGTACAAAACCAAAATTCAGCACATACTTGATTCGGACAGTGGCCTGGAATCCGTAGAACCTGTTTACTGTGATGAAGGGATTTCTGCATTCACTGCTGATGAAAACAGTTTGTCACTATCAGAACACATACTATCGGAATCTGAAGCTCTCATTGTATTTACGTCGGGTACTACCGGTCCGCCGAAGGCCGTGGTTCTGACACAAAAAAATCTCTTGGAAGATGCCCGGGCTATCACGGACTGGCACAATATTGATTCTGCTGCCCGGATGATGTGCGTTTTACCAATACATCACGTGAATGGTACAGTGGTAACATTGCTGACTCCTTTTTTTTCCGGCAGTTCCGTTGTGCTGAACCAGAAATTCAGTACGCAACAATTTTTCCCGGTTGCTGAAAAGGAAGATGTCGATATTGTGAGTGTGGTTCCCACGCTTCTTCAATACCTGAGCCATTATTATGCAGACAGACAAAAACCTGAATGCGGATCACTGCGCCATATTATTTGCGGAGCCGGCCCTCTGACTGTAAACGTTGCTGAAACCTTTGAGGAATCCTTTGGAATCAGAATTATTCACGGATACGGGCTTTCTGAAACCACCTGCTATTCCTGTTTTGTTCCCTGCGGACTTGATAGCGAAGAGCATCGTAAATGGAGGAGCGAGTTTAGGTATCCAAGTATTGGTATTCCGCTGCCGGTTAATGAAATGGCCATCCATAACGCTGACGGAAAGATGTTATCTGAAAAGGAGAGAGGGGAGATTGTAATACGCGGGGAAAATGTAATGAAAGGTTATTTCAATAATCGCGATGCGAATCTAAAAGCTTTTAAAAACGGCTGGTTTCGAAGCGGAGATGAGGGATTTTATATAAAGGATAAAAAAGGGAGAAACTATTTTTTTATAACAGGGCGCCTGAAAGAACTGATTATCAGGGGAGGGGTTAATTTATCACCCCTTGAAATTGATGAGGTAATAAATCGTGCACCAGGTGTTAAAGCCGGTATAGCAGTTGGTTTTGAAAATGAGTGGTACGGTGAAGAAGTTGGAGCTTTTGTTACGTTAAAAGAGAACAGAAAGCCGGACTCAAAAGCAATTCTTGATTTTTGCAAAGAGCATTTGCCGTTCTCCAAATGTCCAAAGGTTGTGGTTTTTGGCGATGAGATTCCGGTTACCTCAACAGGTAAATATCAGCGGGTAAAGGTGGCACATCTTTTTGAGGAGTGGAAAGAGAAGCAGTTCCGGGAATAATAATACTATAAGCCGCGCCAGCTTTTGATAGAAATGTCCACTAGTGTCTTGTCAAGACTAAAGCGGTGGGTGAGATCTGACAGTTATACCAGCGTTTTTCCGGTTTCTGTCAGCGTCATTAACTTTGAAAGAAG
>CAZFAJ010000082.1:0-12191 GCA_964517005.1 uncultured Balneolaceae bacterium
CTATCCCTTTTAAATGAAACTTATTTTGTAGCCACTACATCGCCATTTTGCGGAAGTTGAGTTAAATACCGCAATTAAAATCCTCTGCGTTTCCCGGCGTCCCCTGCGGTTACCCCCTCTGCGAACTTGAATTAAAGCAAAATCCATGCAAAGGCCTGGATGGTGACAATTCCGGTAATTCCCATAATGAGGGTTGCGATTGTGTGGGTTTTTAAAGCAGTTGCCGTATCCATATTTGAAAACTTAGCCACCACCCAAAAATAGCTGTCATTTACGTGGGAAACAGTCAGGGCACCGGCACCGATTGCCAGAACAGCAAGAGCTTTTCCTGTTACTGACTCAAGGCCCAGTGATCCGAGAAGCGGCACAGAAATGGCTGCCGCAGTAATGATCGCTACGGTTGATGATCCCTGAGCTGATTTCAGAAAAGAGGCAATCAAAAAAGGAACAATGACTCCAAACCCTGCCGCAGCTGTGAATCTGCTTGCCAGCCCGGTCAGTTCCGTATTTCTAAGTACTTCACCAAATGCACCGCCTGCCCCGGTTATCAAAATAATGATACCGGCTTTTTTCAGGGCATCCTCCATCCACAGGTTTTGTATCCGGCTTTTGTTTCCGCGAACCATCAGAAGAGCTAAAACAACTCCGATCAGCAGTGCCACAACCGGATCACCCAGAAAAATAAAGATGTGAAACAGGAGGCCAGTTCCAAATGGTTCTGTCGGGTACTCTGCAACCGATTTCAGTGCTATGAAAATAATGGGAACAATAATCGGGGCAATAGCGATAGTAAACGATGGCGGTGTCTCCGGTTCCGCAGCATCAGTATCACTAAAATCATATTTCAATGTGTAGCGGGAGCAGTAATAATTGGCCCACAAAAGACCTGACGCCATTACCGGTACAGAAACAATCAACCCTAAAACCAGAACCCGGCCAACATCTGCTCCAAGTGTTGCCGCCGCGGCAAGCGGACCAGGTGTAGGCGGAACAAAAACATGAGTGGTGTAAAGTCCTGTTGAAAGCGCAATAGCCAATGTGGCAAGAGAGATTGATGTTCTTTTTCCAATCGCATTTTTTAAAGCTGATAATACGATAAAACCGGAATCACAAAAAACGGGAATTGAGACGATATACCCTGTCAGGCTCATCGATAAGGGTGCGTTTTTTTCACCAACCTTATCCAGAATCTTATTGGCGAGTACCTTCGCTCCGCCGCTCCGGTCCAGATATTCGCCAATCACGGCACCTGCAGCAATCACAATGCCGATACTTGAAAGAGTAGACCCGAAGCCGCCGGATATCGCACTCAGTAAATCAACCGTGCTCAGGCCTGTTAAAAAACCTACTGCCAGTGCGCCAAATAAAAGGGCTAAAAAGGGGTGCACACCTTTTGCGGCTGTCATCCAGACAATCACTGATACAACAAGAACAAGCCATAGCAGATCAATCATTATCTGATTTTGTTTAAGCGATAAAGGTTATTCTTTATCATTATTAAATTACTCAGAGTCATCAACAATATTGAAATAAGCAACCTGGAGGGGTGAATAATTTTTAAGACGGACGTGATACTCTTCAACAACTCTTTCGATTTCAGGCGTAATATACCCCGTATTATCTTCCAGTATTGACTGATAACTCACATAGGCTATGAACGGACGTATATCCTGCACTTCAGCAAATTCATCAATTGGAACCGTGTAGGTAACCGTAATCGAAGACGGATTATAAGTAACTGCTTTTCCGGGTGGCATATTCCGGGTTCTGACCGGCACTTTAACCTCTCCTTCCGTAAATTCTGCAACTTCAACTTTATAAAGTACTTCACCCGGTTCTATTGAAATGATATCATCTGATGGCGCCAGGCTTAATCTCTTTTCCACATCTTTCCGGACATTTTGAAGTTCTACAGGTTCTGTTTCCCAAGCCATCACATTCGATATTTTGGATATAGCTCCTGTAAGTGTTACGCTATCAGGCTCAATTACCGGTCTGCCTATTATTCCGTACTGATCATCCAGTGTTATATCCATTCTTGTGATAACGGGTACTTTTCTGGTCATTTTATCTTCCAGGCTAACTTCAACCGTTGTCGGCTGTACATTCACCACCCTGACGTCCATATTCACACCCAATTGCTGACGAACCTGATCAAATAAATTGACCTGATCACTCTCAATACTCAGATTTACCCGGGGCGGATTGTTATAAAGTGAAATCAGCTGCCAACCTTCACCACTCAAGCTTACAGAAGCATAAGCAGGCACACTGGAACTGAGCGCCTTCTCTTCCGGCATATTTTCGATCATTACCGGAAGATCCAGATCTATCGTAAAATCCCGGTTCAGATTAATGACAAACCACAGAAAAAAAGCAAAGATAAAAGCAATTAAAAAAGCAATAACCTTTTCATTAGCCACAAAAGGAGTATCCAAATCACCACTGCTTCCGGCGGCCGTACCCGTTTTGATAAAATTTGATATGCGCTCTTTAATATTCATACTTCATTAATAAACGTAAATGGATGATTAAATGACAGTTCAAAACTTTCTTTAATGAGTAATCAATATCAGCAGTTTCCGGATCACCTATTTTTTTAGCCCTGCCTGACGATGAGCTCTTTAACAGCAGCAGAGCCCACTTTATCATTCAGTTTTTTTACAATTGAAAAACGGTTCATGTGAATTTCATGTCGCCACGCCGAGTTTTCAACTTCTACAATCAGCCTGTTATTTTCAAAATGTAAATTTTTGGAGTTTGAAGCTATTTTTTCACCAACAATTTCCGGCCAAAAATAAAGCACCATACCCCGCTTCAGTTCCCTTCTGTTGGGAACTCTTTTAAGATACTCCTTTAAAATTACATCTATCTTTTTTGGTTTGTTACCAAACGCCATATCAGTTACACTTTAATATTCACGTTACCGGCATCCACTGTGAACCACTTGTTATCACCTGCGCTTTTAAATGAAACATCTGAAAAAGGCTTTTCGGATGCTGAAGTAATAAAAATCTGACCGGTGTGTTGAAACAGGGTTTCCATCATAATATCCGTTTTGTGCTGATCAAGATTTCCAAAAACATCATCAAGTAACATGATAGGCAAATCATCCAGTTCATCCGAAAAATAAAATAGTTGAGCCAATTTCAATGCAATCGCAAAAAGACGATGCTGTCCCTGGGACCCAAACTTGCGCAACTCCATATCACCAAGATAAAATACGATTTCATCTCTGTGAGGACCGGTAATGGTCTGTTCCCGCTCTGCCTCTTTCTCGAATGTATCTTCCAGAATTTTTGAATAGGTTTTTTCAATAGATTCCAAATTTGAAAAATCCGTACAAAACGTATCATATTCAAGGTCCGGCTTCAGATCCATTCCCGAGATTTTCTCATATTGAAGAGATAAATAATTTTTAAACTGCATCAAAACTTCCGACCGTTTTTTTACAATCCGCGAACCTGTTTCCACCAGCTGAACATCCCAGGGTTCCAGAAACGTTTTTAAGAGTGAAAGCGGCCCTTTAAAATCTTTTAACAGTTTGTTTCTCTGCCTGCGAATCCTTCTGTAGTCGATCAGATCACGCAGATAGCTTTTTGAAACCTGGCTGATAAAAGAGTCGATAAATGAGCGGCGTTCAACAGGGCCTTCACTCGTTAATTTCTGGTCTTCAGGGCTGAGAACAACAACCGGCACCATCCCAATAAGATCAGAAAGCCTCTCGAGCGGACTTCCATTTACGAATATTTTTTTTCCTTCCCCTCTCGAGTATGAACACCCAACAGTGAAATCTGATCTCAAATTTCCTTTGAAATCACCTTCAACCATAAAAAAAGTCTCGTTATGCATAACCACATACTGGTCACTCGTGGAAACAAAACTTCTTGACATACAGATGAAATGAAGCGCATCGATCAGGTTTGTTTTACCTGATCCGTTCGGGCCCGTTATCAGATTCACATGCGGGGCCGGGTATATCTCAGTGTTTTCATGATTTCTGAACTGTTTCAATGTAAGACGATCAGTCCTCATTATGTAAAACTGAATGATTCGCGAAAAAGTGTACGGTTTCCATTTAGGTTTTGTTGGTGCCGGACTATGTAAAAAAAGAATGTGTCAACGCCCGTAATCAGGTTTGCCTGGCGGGCGTTAACCATTCTTTAAAAGTTTCAGGAATGCAGCCTCCATTCAGAAGCCAAATGTGTCGGCTCCCAGGAATACTGCTGAATCGCCCAGTTCTTCTTCAATCCGAAGCAGCTGATTGTATTTTGCAATACGATCGGTTCTGCTCATTGAGCCTGTTTTTATCTGGCCTGAATTAACCGCTACTGCAATATCAGCGATGGTCGTATCCTCAGTTTCTCCTGAGCGATGGGAAATAACCGTGGAATATCCATTTTTGTGAGCCATTTCAATGGCATCCAGGGTTTCAGTGAGGGTACCTATTTGGTTTACCTTTACTAAAATGGAATTACCGACACCCATATTAATGCCCTTGGCAAGTCTTTCCGTATTTGTCACGAAAAGATCATCTCCGACCAGCTGGATTTTATCACCAATCGCATCAGTTAGTTTTTTCCAGCCTTCCCAGTCATCTTCATACATGCCATCTTCGATAGAGATAATGGGATATTTTTCTGCCCAATTGGCCCAGTATTCCACCATTTCGTCATCACTTTTCTTTGATCCGTCGCTCCATTTAAATTCATAGACTTTCTCTTCCGTATCGTAAAACTCGGACGTTGCCGGATCAAGTGCCAAAAGGATATCATCGCCGGGAACGTAACCTGCTTTTTCAACTGCATTCAGGATCACTTCAATTGCCTCCTCATTCGATTTCAGGTTCGGTGCAAATCCTCCCTCATCCCCTACTGCCGTGCTGTATCCCTTTGAGCTGAGAACTTTTTTCAGGTTGTGAAAAATTTCGGCACCCATCTGGACGGCTTCACTAAATGTTTCAGCTCCTGCAGGCATAATCATAAATTCCTGCAAGTCAACATTGTTATCAGCATGTGAACCACCGTTTATGATATTCATCATGGGCAGGGGAAGCAGCTTCGCATTCACACCTCCAAGATAGCGCCAGAGAGGCATACCGCTAAGCTGTGTTGCAGCTTTTGCAACTGCCATGGAGACTCCAAGCATTGCATTTGCCCCGAGCTTGCTTTTATTTGATGTTCCGTCAATTTCAATAAGCAAATTATCTATATCGGTCTGCAAAAAAGGGGAGAGTCCGGCTAATTCGTCAGAAATAATGTTGTTGATATTATCTACCGCATCTAAAACACTTTTCCCGAGAAAATAATCTTTATCACCGTCTCTCAATTCAACGGCTTCAAATTCGCCGGTAGATGCACCCGAGGGTACGGCAGCTCTGCCGGTAATACCGTTTGCAAGCATAACGTCGACCTCTACAGTTGGATTTCCTCTTGAATCCAGAATTTGACGGCCGTGTACTATTTCTATTAAACTCATGGTTGTATATATATTTGGTTAGTAGTGACCATGTAAAGTACCATTATTTACGCTTTGGATAAAGGAAATAGTCATGAGTTTTGGCTCTCAAATCCGGTGGTTTTGATTGCAGAATTCTTTAGGTTTTGCTCATAATTATTGAGCAATATGTTTTTTTGAAGTGCAGATATCTAACTATTGAATTCTGACATCCGGCTTGTGAATCCCAACTACCACATACTGCCGAACGTAAAACTGATTTGGGGAGAGCCGAAAAAACTTTGCTTATCGAAAAATGGCTCCAGAACCAGGGATCCGTCTGGATTTTGCTGAAAGGGAAATTCCTGGGGGTCGATTGGCCCTTCTTTTAAGACCGGCTGGTTGGGCGTCATCATTTGTAAACCGCTATCAAAATTATAGAAGAAATATCCAACCCTGAGAGTAGATATATTTGCAAAGTTTGAACCGAAATCGATAGAAAGTGCAACTTCACCCGAAAAACCGAAATGCCATTCTCCCTTACCCAAGCCGGAAAATATATCATTCACCTGTTCAAAATTATTTGCAAAGCGTTCCCGAAATCCATTGTTGTTGCGGTCATCAAAATAGGGATAGGTTAATGCTACTGCCGGGCCAAACTGTCCGCTTACAAAAAACCGGTAATTGTCCTGAACCTGATTGGCGAACAAGCGCTTTCTGAGCCCAAGGTGAAGAGGAAACCCCAGGCCTCTTTGAAACTTATTTGGTATCACCTGCTGACCAAAAAAAACATCCGTGAATGTTTGCTCACTTGCATCTCTTATACCTGTAATCCTGATAATAGCCGTGGCTTCCAAATCAGGCCCAACTACACGCCTGTACTCCCCGCCAATACCGAATCCGAAATTATTTACTAATACATTAAAACCAATTCCGTTTAAAAGGCCTTCAGTAAGCGGGGTTTTGGTTATGTCCGGTTTAACAACCTCAGGCTCTTCTATTTGAGCACTGGCATTTTCAGTTCCTGTAAAAATTAAAAATAATGAAACGAGAGGGATCAGGGCTGCGATAAAAATTTTACTCATAACTTAATAATAAATTCAAAATGATTATTAATATACAACAGGGCAGATTTCTTAAAAGTGTACGAATTATAAAATATCGTAACGTCTTAACCTAAAAATATTATCTGCAGAAGCTGAACTATTTGCTTCTTGTTGTAAATAGGCTTTTATTCCTGCTAAATTTCTATAAATCAGACAATAACGTTAAAAACAAATGAGCACAGTTACCAAATTTTTGGCTTATGGTCCTTCAGAAACACTAAAGCGTATGATTCCCAAGCTTCTGGACGAACTTGAACCAAAATATGTGTATAAATATAAATCTTCTACCAGTAATGATGAAGTTTGTGTTGCAATATATGAACAATTTGAAAAACAAATTAATGCAACAATTACCCTGACCTGTATTATTGAGTATACGGGCAGACAAAACAGGATCGAATTAAAAAAGGCCGGTGGTCGAATGGGATTCCGCGGCAGTTCGCTTGCTGAAGAAAAAAGTATTGATTCTGCAGTGATCGATTTTATTATGGACTATACCAAACGATTTGGCCTCTCTTTACAGGAAGAAGTAAATGAACGGGTTTCCGGCGAAGATAAATAGAGATTTAAATTTACATGAATCGTAAAACGCGGGATTGGACTGTACTCTCCATGCTTGAATGGGCTACAGGTTATTTTGAGAAAAATAAAATTCCAAACCCGCGTCTAAGCATTGAGTGGCTTCTCGCTTATGTTCTGGAAATAAAACGCCTTGATCTCTATCTCAAATTCGACAGGCCTCTCACTGAGTCGGAATTATCAACTCTGCGTCCGCTTGTTAAACGGAGGGCGGAACATGAGCCTCTGCAATACATTACGGGCAGCACTGACTTCATGGGGTGCAAAATTGATGTCAATGAAAACGTACTGATACCCAGAATTGAAACCGAGCAGCTTGTCGAAGAGCTTCTTCTTAATACGGAACACCTAAAAGACCAGCCACTTGATTTACTGGATATCGGTACAGGATCAGGATGCATACCCATTTCAATAAAGAACAGGAATTCGCCCTGGAACTGCTTTGGATGCGATAGTTCAAATGCTGCATTGGAGACAGCACGCAAAAACGCAACACAAAACAACGTTGATATTACCTTTTTTCACTGCGAGATATTTAACGCAGACAGAATGCCTGAAGATCAAAAATGGCATATCATCATATCCAATCCACCCTACATCGAACCTTCTGAGAAGAGTAGCCTGGAACAACAGGTTTCCGGGTATGAGCCGGACTCAGCTCTTTTTCTCAGCGACCCAATTTCCATTTACAACAGGATTGCAAGCTATGCAGCTAAAACCCTTCTTGATGATGGCTGCTTATTCCTTGAATGCAATGATAAATTGGCCTCTGAAATACAATCTGAAGTGGAGAAATTTTCATTTAAAACCGTCTTAAAAAAGGACTTGGATAAAAACCCGAGATTTCTTGTAGCCAGAAAGCAGATTTAACTAAAACCCATGCTTTCAAAAAGTGAATAATTCACCCTTTAAGAATGTGGATAACTTGTTGAAAAGTTTTTTTGTTAACGGTAGTCCATGTATATTTAATTTAAAATCAATGTTAGGGAATTGTTACGCAGTGTCAAGCAGAAAATCAGTTATAAACAGTATAAATATTAAGTATATGTGCACCAACTACTTAAGGTGTTTATTGCAATGTGGATAACTTTTGGCCAGAACTGTAAATAATTATTGATTTCAGTGTAATAAATCACCATTTTCCTATCCGCAGCGAAAAATAAATGACTTTACAGCTGTTGATAACTAAAGGGGAATTAAGTTTAAATTTTTTAATCGGAGGTATCTGAAATTGCATAAAGTTACCGCTGATAGGGCCTGGAAGAATTGTTTGGAAATTATTCAGGATAATATCAGTTATCAAAAATATAAATCGTGGTTTGAACCT
Organism: uncultured Balneolaceae bacterium; assembly: GCA_964517005.1. Classification (GTDB taxonomy): domain Bacteria; phylum Bacteroidota; class Rhodothermia; order Balneolales; family Balneolaceae; genus CAYVBJ01. The sequence goes on from CAZFAJ010000082.1 coordinate 8,449, forward strand.
ATCAATCCGCTAAAACTGGAAAACGATACTCTAACTATACAAGTACCAAGTCAGTTTTGGTATGAATGGCTTGAAGAGCACTACTACAGTATGCTTCGATCAACGATTGCCAAAGTGCTTGGTGAAAAGGGTAAACTTGAGTATTCTGTACTTGTGGAAAAATCAGATAAACTTGAGGATAACCGTTCCGTCAGGCTGCCTCAGCAGCCTATGCCGCCATCACGCCCCCAGGAGATGAATACCTATGCCGATTATCATCCCGGTAAAATTGAAAATCCGTTTGTAATACCGGGAATCAGAAAAACACGAATTGAGTCTAATCTAAATAAAAGTTATGTGTTCGACCGGTTTATAGAAGGTGATTGTAACCGGCTTGCCCGTTCAGCTGCCATGGCGATTGCAGAAAATCCGGGGAAAAATTCATTCAATCCATTTTTTATTTACGGTACAACCGGGCTTGGTAAAACGCATCTTGCGCAAAGTATCGGTAATAAAGTAAAACAGGATTTTGGAGATGAACTCGCGGTAGTCTACATCTCCTCAGAATCCTTCACCAATGAGTTTGTTCAGGCGATCCGGAATAATCGCGCCAGTGAATTCTCAATGTTTTACCGGAATATTGACGTGTTGATTGTGGACGATATCCAGTTTTTCAGCGGAAAAGAAAAAACGCAGGAAGAGTTCTTTCATATCTTCAATTCTCTTCATCAGGATGGAAAACAAATTGTTTTAAGCAGTGACCGCGCACCAAAAGATATTCCGGATATTGAAGAACGGCTGATATCACGATTTAGCTGGGGATTGAGCGCTGATGTACAGATCCCTGAATTTGAAACACGTTTCGCCATACTTGAACGAAAAGCTTTTGATAACGGAATTTCTCTTGATCCTCAGATTATTGAATTCATTGCTATGAATTTCAAATCAAATATACGCGATCTTGAAGGAGCTATCATCAAATTACTTGCCACCGCTTCATTGAAACATGTGGATGAGATCGATCTGAATATGGCCAAAAATGTACTCAAGGATATGGTAAAAAATACCAACAGTACCGTTTCCATTGAGTCTATTCAAAACTATGTATGCGATTACTTTGGTATTGACACCAATAAAGTCCGGGAAAAAACCAGGAAACAGGAAATTGTGGAAGCCAGGCAAATTGCCATGTACCTTTCAAAAAAATTCACACAGTCAAGCCTCAAATCAATAGGCCTGCAATTTGGCGGCCGCGATCACTCTACTGTAATTCATGCAATTAATACAGTCGATGAGCGTCTTTCCAACAATCCGAAACTGAAACGAATTGTAAAAGAGCTGGAACAAAAAATTGAGGTGGCAACACTCTGAGCTCAAAAGATACGATCACAATCAAGTCTCTTCGTTTTGATGCAAAACATGGATACTATGCAGAGGAGCGACAAACCGGCAATCAATTTGAAGTTGATATAACAGCAGCCGGAAACTTCCGGGATGCGGGAAAAAGTGATGATCTGAATCATACATTTGATTATCAAATTGCTGAACGGATATCGAAAGAGGTATTTGAGAGTTCCTCAAAAAAACTGATCGAAACACTCTGTGTAACAATTGGAAACCGGCTTTTCGAATCCGTTCCCGGTATCTCTTCACTAACGGTTAGTGTACGAAAATTACAGCCGCCTCTGTTAACGCAGGCTGAGTATGCGGAAGTTATGATGACATGGCAAAGGTAAATATTGCCCTCGGCTCTAATCTTGGAGACAGGCTGCACTATTTGAAGAAAGCAGCTCTCCGGCTTGATGAATTATCAGATTCAGAAATCAGAAAATCATCTCTTTGGGAATCTGAACCCATTGGCAACGCAAAATATTCTTTCTTTAACGGAGTTATTTCTGTTGATACCACGATTGAACCGCACACACTTTTGAAAGAATTAAAAAATTTTGAACAACAACTGGGGCGTGATAAAAATCCGGAGAGATGGGGACCCAGGATTATTGACCTGGATATAATTTCATATGATGACTTGGTCATTCAAACCAATACCCTTATTATTCCACATCCGGAATACAGAAAGCGGCTTTTTGTCCTGTTGCCGCTCCGGGAAATTGAACCGGACTGGAAAGACCCGGAAACAAAACAATCCATTCATTCTATCATTAAAAAGGCACCTGCAATTGACATTGAGATTACTGATTACAACTGGTAAACATGGCAAATCAATTTGATTTTATCGCGATCGAGGGAGTTATCGGTGCCGGTAAAACAACTCTTGCAAAACTTCTTGCAGAGCGCCGCAGCGCACGTTTATTTCTGGAGCAGTTTGAGGATAATCCCTTTTTACCCAAATTCTACGAGGATAAGGAAAGATACGGGTTTCAGACTCAGCTCGCTTTCCTGGCCAGCCGCTTTAAGCAACAACAAAAAATGTCCACCCGCGACCTGTTTCATGATTTTATCATCTCGGATTATATTTTTGAGAAAGATCGTATTTTTGCACGTCTTAACCTTGAGGATGAAGAAATGGCTCTCTATGATAATATCTATCATATTATGACCGGTATTTCCGCCAAACCGGACCTGATCATTTATCTGCAAAACTCTGTAGACAGACTCATGGACAATATAAACCTGCGGGGACGAAGTTATGAAAAACACATTACGCGTGATTATCTTCAAAATCTGTCTGATGCCTATAACCATTTTTTTTATCACTACAATAAAACCCCATTGATGATCATTAATGCTACTGAAATTGATTTTGTAGAAAACCCTTCACATTTAGCGTATATTGAAGAACAGATATTTGAACATCCAATACGCACGAACACACACATACACATAATACCTGAATAATGTTACGGTGGCTCTTATTAGCATTTATTATCTATCTTATTATCCGGATCTTTTTTAACTATCAAAAAAAGAAAACCGATTCCCCGTTTTCAATCTTCTTTGGACACAATCACCGGCAAAATTCCAACAAAAAAAACCGGTCAGGAAGCAGCCTGGAGCATATCGAAGAAGCCGAATATGAAGACATTACAGAAAAAGAGACTAAAAATAAAAAAGACAGTACAAGCAAATGAGTTTTGAAGAAAAGCACAAAAAAGGATACGAACTTCTGCATGAAAAAGACCTCGACAAAAGCCTTGATATAGCCAGGGAATTGCAGAAAGCAGATCGTGACGCACCCGAAGGTTATATGCTTGAGGCAGAAGTTATGCAAAGGCTGAACCAGTGGGAACAGAGCATAAAATCATTTAATGAGGCAATCGAACGCGACAGTGATAATGCGAAACTCTACAATTTAAGAGGATACTCCTATCTGAATAACGGAGATGTTGAAAAGGCTCGTGAGGATTTTGAAAAATCTATAGATCTTGATGACCTGCCCTCTTCGCACAGAAATCTTGTGCTTTACAAGCTAATGGCCGGCAATGGACAAGAAGCAATTCACTATCTGTTGGACAGAATCAAAAAAGATCCGCAGGATGTTGAAAACTGGATCCTGATGGGTGACTTGATGAAAAAAGGCGGCCATGAGGCGAAAGCCCGAACCTATTACGAACAAGCCCAAAAAATGGCGCCTGATAATGAATACGTGAAAAGTCAGCTCGAAGAGTAATCCGGCTATTGGTTCAAAAATTTTCAACGGATTACCTTCTATTTCAACTTGAAAACTCCTATATTTGGAACCTTGTAAATAGCTGATAGCTGATAGCTGATAGCTGATAGCTGATAGCTGATAGCTGATAGCT
>CAZFAJ010000083.1:0-12048 GCA_964517005.1 uncultured Balneolaceae bacterium
TCCGTCAGTGTTGATCGTGATGGTGAACTCACTTGCCGGTTCCTGCTCAAAGACGGCCGTTACCGACTTATCTTCGTCAACGGTAATCGTCTCCGGATTTCCGCTTCCGGACAAATCCCCCTCCCACCGGTGAAAGGTCCACCCGGGGTCTGCAACTGCTGTCAGGGTAACTTCCTCTCCTTCCGGGTAGGTGGTTTTGTCAGGATCTTTCTCTACAGAACCCGCTCCGTCAGTGTTGAGCGTGATGGTGAACTCACTCGCCGGCTCCTGCTCAAAGACCGCCGTTACCCTCTTATCTACGTCAACGGTAATCGACTTGGGATTCCCGCTTCCGGACAAATCTCCCTCCCACCGGTTAAAAGTCCACCCGGGGTCTGCAACTGCTGTCAGGGTAACTTCTTCTCCTTCCGGATAGGTGGTTTTGTCAGGATCTTTTTCAACGCGACCCTCACCATCTGTTTCAACTGAAATTGAATACTCATCCTCTGCAATTTCTTCTTTGAAGAATGCTGTAACGGTCTTCTCATCGTCTACGGTGATTGTATCCGGATTACTATTTCCCAAAATATCTCCTTCCCAGCGTTCAAAAAACCATCCATCACTTGATACTGCCTCTAATATAATTTTCTTTGAAGTGGCATTCTCATCCCCGCTATTCTCTGACTCCTCAATAACTGTTTCCGTTACAGTACCATTACCCACGATTTCAATAATGAGTTCATAATCCTTTGGAGAAAAATGTGCTGTAACAGATATATCCGAATCAAATGTAAGAGATTCCGGATTTTTATTTCCGGTCAGATCTCCCTCCCACCGATCAAAAATAAAACCTTCAGATGGGCTTGCTTCAATTTGAATCTGTTCGCCCTCTCCGAATTCGCCATCCGGCGGATTAATCCTACCGCTCTCTTCAGGGGCTGCCTGCGTTGACAGTGAGTATAAGCTTTGAATAGATTCCTCGAATGGTGCTTCCTGAGTGTCACAACCAATTGCCAAGAAATATATAATTAGAAAAAAATACGGTATAATCTTTCTCATGATATTTTGCATAAAGCATCAGAATCTGGTGCTGCGATTGCTCCTAAGCCCTCTTTATTTGATTTCTATCAATACCCTTTTATCTATTTAATATACATCTTAGAGATTGAGTAGCCAATTTGATTAAATTTATTTAATGTATATAGATTGCAAAATCCTTGATTTCATTTGCTTCGTATTTTTCAGATAACAAGGCTGAAAATTACAGTTTTGGGTTTACGTAATCTCAGTTTTGGCCATAAACAATTTTTGCATCTCTATTTATAACTTGTCTGCCAATTATTACTATTCAGCCAATCAAAAACCGGTTTCAAATTGTTATCAATTAAATATTATATTTAATCACTATTTAAATACCTCAAATTAATCCTGCTATGAAATACCTTCTACTCATTCTCCCGATGTTGTTAATATTCATTACAATTAAAGCTGAAAATGCCAACGCCCAGATTGACAGGGAAGCCGGCACTATCTATCAAACGCGTTCCGAAGTTATTGCAGAAAACGGGATGGTGGCAACAAGTCAGCCGCTGGCTACACAAATAGGGCTTGAGATTTTGAAAAAAGGCGGAAACGCAATTGATGCTGCTATTGCTGCAAATGCGGCCACCGGTCTTATGGAGCCAACCGGGAACGGTATCGGTGGTGATCTGTTTGCAATCATCTGGCATCAGGAAAGTGAACAGCTCTATGCCATCAATGCAAGTGGCAGGTCGCCTTTGGGTTTATCATACGATCAATTAAAAAGAGAACTTGAAAAAATTGATTCCGAATCAATACCCGCCTACAGTATTCACTCGGTTTCGGTACCGGGCGCAGTTGATGGCTGGTTTGAACTCCATGAAAGATTCGGTTCTATTCCAATGGAGGAAATTTTATCACCAGCCATCAGTTATGCAGAAAACGGATTTCCTGTCAGCGAGGCAATATCAGCATCATGGCGTCGCAGTGCTCCTTTCTTAAAAAATCAGCCCGGTGCATTTGAAGAGACATTTACCATAGATGGCCGCGGACCGGAAAAAGGTGAAATTTTTAAAAACCCCGATTTGGGAAACTCGCTCCGTTTGATTGCAAGTCAGGGAAGAGATGCATTTTACCGTGGTGAAATAACTGAAAAAATTGATGCTTATATGCGTGAACACGGTGGCTACCTCCGCTATGAAGATTTTGACGCACACCACTCTGAATGGGTGGAGCCGGTTACCACAAACTACCGGGGTTATGATGTTTATCAGGTTGGAGGGAATGTTCAGGGAACTGCTGTATTACAGATGCTAAACATTCTTGAAGGATTTAACCTGTCTGAGACAGGATTCGCTACCGAAGAAACACTTCATCTTCTTATAGAAGCAAAGAAAATTGCCTTCGAAGACCGGGCAAAGCATTATGCTGACTCTGATTTTCAGGATGTTCCTTATGACATTCTGCTATCCAAAGAATATGCAGCCGAACGCCGAAGGCTTATTGGTGAACGTGCACTTAGTGATCTTTCCACAGGGATTGATGTTCTTGAAAATGGGGATACCATTTACCTGACTACCGCTGACAGCGAAGGAAATATGGTATCACTTATTCAAAGCAATTTCCGCGGAATGGGTACCGGCTTTGTTGTGCCCGGGCTTGGATTCAGTTTTCAAAACCGCGGAGAACTTTTTTCCATGGATCCGGATCACCCTAACGCATATGAGCCTGGGAAAAGGCCTTTTCATACCATTATTCCGGGCTTTGTGATGAAAGATGACAAACCGTTTTTCAGTTTTGGTAACATGGGAGGAGCTTATCAGCCAATTGGTCATGTCAGCATATTGACCAATATTATTGATTTCGGCATGAATATCCAGGAAGCCGGCGATGCACTTCGATGGTCTCACTCAGGCTCTACTCAACCTACAGATGATTTATCCGATACACTCGATGGTCCCGGACAAGTATATATTGAATCGGCAATTAACTTTGAAACTGTAAAAGCACTTCGCTCTCGTGGCCACAATGTGCAAATAGGAGGAAGTTTTTACGGCCGGTACCAGGGAATTTTGAAAGATCACGAAAAAGGAGTCTATTTCGGAGCATCGGAATCCCGGGTTGACGGACAGGCAGCAGGATATTAGCTTGTAGACTTGATTCGATTCATAATTTGAAAAAATGTTTCAAAGAATCATACAGCGAACTCACTGTATCTTTACGGCCGGTGAACGATACGGCTGAATACTGAGAGAATCCACCGGTTACAGGAGCATTGACAGATATCCAAAACCTGTCTTTTTCGCTTATACGTCTATAATTAGATTTTTCGCAATATTTGATTTTGTTTAGTATGATCCGATTGAAAATTCTGGGGCCGGTTGAACTTATTGACAGTGAAGGAAATCTCGCACATTCATTTCTTTCCGGGGCTAAGCGCCTTGCCTTGCTCGCCTATCTTTTACTGAATCAGCGGCAGGGTTTCCAGAGAAGGGATCAAATTCTGACTGTATTTTGGCCTGATATGGGTGAAAAAAACGCGCGAAATGCATTAAGTAATATGTTATATCACATACGCCAAAATCTCGACGAAAATCTGATTATAACCCGGGGACGAAATGAAATCAGAATAGATAAAGACAAAATCTGGTGTGATGCAGCTGAATTTCTGAATTTAATATACAATCTCGAAATGAACGAGGCTATCAAGTTGTATCGGGGTGAATTTCTTGAAGGCCTTCATTTTTCACAGTCATCGACAGAATTTGATAACTGGATCGAAAGAATCAGAGGGAATTTTAAAAATAAGTATAACCAGGCACTACAGAAATTGGCTGAGGAAGCAGAAGAAACAAAAAACTTTACAAAGGCAGCCAAACTATGGCGAATGTATGTGCTGAATGATCCATATAACACAGGTATAGTTCGAAGGTTAGTGGAATCACTTGCAGCCTCGGGCAATAAAGCTGCAGCTTTACACCAGGCTAAATCCCATGTTTTACTCTTGAAAAAAGAATTGGGAGTAAATCCCGATAATTTAATGGATGAACTTACTTCCGGGCTAAATGAAATTTCACCAACCGTTAAAAATCATGAGAATAAACAAGCCTCACCAAAAGATTTTTCTCAAAAATCTAAAATTGATGAGCATACATTAGCTGTAATTCCATTTACCGACTATTTCAATGAACAAAAACAATCTCCGTTTATAATTGGATTTCACAACGACTTGCTCACAAAATTATCAACTATTGAAGATTTAACCGTTATTTCAAGTGATTCTGTGCAAAGATATAAAGACGCAGATACGCCATTCACTGAAATTGCAAAAGAGCTTGGGGCCGGTGCTGTTATCAAGGGAATAGTACAGCAAGTGAAGAACAAAATACGGCTTAGTGTGCAGTTGATTGATACAGTTAACGAGCGGGTTCAATGGGCTGAAACATACGATCGCTTATTCAGCATTGAGAACCTGTTTGATTTGCAAAGTGAACTGGCCGAAAAAATCAGTTTGAGCCTTCAGGCAAAATTAAATCCATTCGAAAAAAATCGGATGCTTGCAAAACCTGCCAAAAATCTGGAAGCTTTTAATTTATATTCTCAGGGAAGGTCATTTATGAATCAGCGCACTGAACATGGGATGAATAAGGCAATTACCTCTTTCCAAAAAGCTCTTCACATTGATTCCGGATATTCACAGGCCTGGGCCGGTTTAGCAGAAGCGCTTGTTTTGGGTGATTGGTATAATTTCTCAGTTCCGGAGAAGTATGATCAAAAAGAAATCTTATATGTTGCTGAAAAAGCAATCTCTCTTAATCCAAATTTGGGTGAGCCATACTCTTCTTTAGGAATATTCTATGCTTCTCAGCAAAACGGGCCTTTATCTGTTCGGAATTTCAGAAAAGCAATTGAATTACAGCCAAGCTATGCTGAAGCATTTACCTGGCTGGGCTGGATGGAAATGATGCTTGGAAATCCCTTGAAAGCAATTGATCCGGCAGAGCGTGCTGTAAAACTGGATCCTTTATCTACATATACACATGTATTTCTCGGCGAGATTTATCTTGCTAACAGGTTCTACGGAGAAGCACTTAAAGAAGCTGCAAAAGCACGCAGGCTGCAACCGGAATATGGTATTGCTCATTTCGTTGAAGGGATCTCTTTCTATCATCTGAAAAAATATTCTGAAGCTCAAATTTCGTTCAAACAAGCCCTTGAATTAACAGAGGCAGATGGATCACTATCTCATCACGATATACAAAGCATGCTTGCTGTTACTTTAACTTCCGTCAATAAACAAAACGAATCACGGTTGATATTGAACCAGATGCAAAATCAGCAGAAGTTTTGTGCTGCCGGGTTAATTCATGCCTCACTCGGTGAATTTAAGCAATCAATAAAATCATTTAAAAAAGAGAGAAACTGGGGGGCTTTTTCAACTCCGATGATATGTTATTTTTATCCTGAATTACTTAAGCCTATTCGGGAGTCAGAAGAATATCAGAAAATCATTCAGAATGTGAACCGGTGCTGGGGCATTTCCTGATTACACTCTGCTTAAACATTTTATTTACCAGAGGGCTCAATGTTGTGATTTTGCCTAAAGATATTATCCGGATCCCACTTCTTTTTAATTTTCCTGAGCTTCTGATAATTATTTCCATAAGCATTCTTTACCCGTTTCTGTTCATCCTGGCCTAAAAGATTTACATAGACTCCACCAGTGCTGAATGGTTTCAATTCATGAAAAAAATCCTTGCTCCAGGAGATGACCGATTTATCTTTATCTGCGTCAGACCATCCGGCTAAAATGTGAATAGAATATGCAGCGGAGCGGTGAGGAAATGCAGTTGCATTTTGGTCTATGCGATTGATTGCTCCTCCCATGGGTTCGAGATAAACAACCGATAAAGATCCCGGCAAAGTCTTCGTATTTTTTAAAATTACATCAATGAGATCATCAGTAACAGATTCAAGATAGTGAGCCTTGGAATACCAGCGATTTCCCTTCGCGAGTCCTTCATCGAACATGGTTTGAGCTGACGTATAAGGCATGGACTGAACAGCCTCAAGAATAGGATTGCCAAATTCCAGCAAAGGCTTCATTTCTTTTCTTGCCTGATCAGCTGAACCGATATGACCCACAACAAAACTAAGTGCCGGTTTACCGTGTGTCTCAGCTGGAAAAATGTCCAGAGGTGGTACTTTCAGGAAAAAAAGATAGCACGTCAATTCATCTGAAGCATTGGCCATCCATGTATGGTAAAAACGAATCGCAGCATCTGCCTGATCGAAAGGGTAAACAACTTGCCCGGCCATAATTTCAGGGCCTGCCGGATGCAGCTGAAATTTAAAAGAAGTGATAATACCAAAATTTCCACTCCCGCCTCTGATTGCCCAAAAAAGATCCGGATTTTCATTTTTATTTGCAGTTACTTCTTCACCCTTTGCAGTAATAAGCTCCGCAGAGAGAAGATTATCAACACTCAAACCATGTTTCCTGGCAAGATAACCGGAGCCTCCGCCAAGTGTAAATCCCGATATACCGACGGTAGAAACAGTAGCACCGATTGAAGCCAAACCATACTCCTGTGCTTTTTTATCAAATTCACCGATCAGTACTCCTGCACCTACTCTTGCGCACTTTTCATCCGGACGGATTTCAATTTTTTTCAGTTCTGATAAATCGATGACAATTCCGCCTTCACACACAGACTTCCCTGCATAATCGTGTCCCCCGCTTCGAACAGACAGAGGAATATTACGTACTCGTGCAAAGTTGATGGAATTCTTAACGTCATTACTATTTCTGCATTTGACGATAACTGAGGGATGCCGATCAAACAGACCGTTCCAGATCTCACGCGATTTATCATAATCGCTGCTTCCAGGATCAATGACATCACCTTCAATTTTATTTTTAAGATGAATTAACTCCTTCTCGCCAAATCCGGTTTTTGACATGTCCCAATCTTATTTTTTATTCAGAAATTATTGTTCAATCAATTACTTAAAAACCATGCTTTAATTGATTATGCGTAAAAGGCATGAAAACTAATTCAGAATATGCTTGGTAATTTATTCTTCATAGATCATTTTCCGCGTCATTCCCCCGTCAATAATCAGATTTTGGCCGGTTATAAAATCATTATCGGAGTGTGCCAGAAACAGACACGCCCTGGCAATATCTGCAGGCTTGCCCACTCTTCGGGCCGGGTGTTGCAAATGGTCTTTTTCATATAATTCATTTCTTTCTCCGGTATGTATCCAGCCTGGTGATATGCAATTAACTCGTATATTTAGTTCTGAGAGGGATAAGGCAAATGCATGAGTCAATGAAATAATCCCTCCTTTTGATGCAGCATACGCTTCGGAATTTTTCTCAGACATACATGCTCTTGTAGAAGCTATATTTATGACTGATCCCGATTTATGTACACCCATTGTTTTGGCTGCCTCTCGTGTACAAAGAAAACAACTTCGAAGATTCGTATTCAGAACTTTGTCCCATTGTTCAACAGTTATTTCAAATGGAGATTGAAATTCTGATATTCCCGCATTATTCACCAAAACATCTATCCGGTCACAGAGATTCACTGTTTGCTTAATCATATTTTTAATTGAATCCGGGTCACTAACATCAGTTCTGAAGTAATGTCCTCTGCCAGATGATTTGTTTATCTTATCTGCAACTGCTTTTCCATTACCGGTGTCAATATCAGCAATAATAACAGTAGCTCCTTCAGAACCGAATTGCCTCGCAATCTCACTTCCGATCCCATTAGATGCCCCGGTTACAATCACAACTTTACGATTATAGAAACTCATCTGAATAAAATATTTGCTTCAATTTTTGAATTAAAATGACAAACCCTATCCCAAGCTCCTTTATTTTATAATAAGGATTTTAAACTATCTAAATTCTCAAATTAAGACTTACCAAGAGATATCTTGAAACCAGTTTTTGAGAAACTGATTCACTTCTGAAATCTGAAATAGAAAATTTTTGAAATTTATTCTGATTCAAAAGATTTCTTGCCTCAAATCTGATTCTCCATTTGTTTGGTTTTATGATATAATCAAAAATGGAGTCCAGAAATATCCATGATTTATTATCACTGAAATCATCAGTCCTGAATCTCTCTGTGATAATCTGCACATTAATTTTGTCACTGATGTCAAAATAAAGATCGATATATTGTGATACCTCTGATGTATTTCTTCTGTTCTGAGTTTTTAATTGATAATTTGTCCATCGGGATCCAATATTATAATTGAAAAAGCCTCGAAAAACTGATTTAGCCTCTATTCCGCCTCCATATTGATTCGATGAAAAATTAAAAAGAGTTTCATTAATACTGCTGAGTGTATTGTAGTTTGAATAATTACCGGAAAATTTAAAATTGCTCTTTATTTTACTAAGGAAGAAATCCGCCGACGATAATGCCATAAAAGTTTCCTGAAATCCATTTTTCCTTTTTTCGATAATCTGAAATTCCGGTGTGATAAATACTTCAGAAAAAGGAAGATTATTTTCTTTGTTATAAAGAATAGAAGTGTTTAGAAGGAATCGGTCAAACCACTCACCGTACCGGTATTGAAAAATCAAACTATGTCCCCTGATTATTTCAAATGAGCCGATACCGCGGGTAAAACTTCTGTCGCCGGTAAAAATTAAACCATCTGTCAGATCTGATATAGCAGTAGTTGTTGCATTTCGTATATAACCCAATCTGAATTCGTTGCTTTGATTCATTTTCCACAAGAAACCTGCATTTGGATTAAGTATTTTTGAAAAATTATCTTGTGAGAGTTCCTCTTTGTCAATAACAGTAACTTTATCTTTCAAAAACACAGCATCAAGACCGCTGTAAAAAGAAAAATCTCCAAATCCAAAACGGGCTTTTAACCCGACATGCGTACTTTGTCCGTTAAAGAGAGTGTGATTATCGAAATTTAAATCACTTTCAGGCAATTCGTTTGATTTCATTTCGAACAGATTTGAACGAAGATTGGAATTAAAAAAATTGAAACCGGCATGACCCTCCAATTTAATCTCGGTGCTGATTCTGCTTGTCCATTTCGTGTCAAAATCAAACATCTCATTTCTTTCAGAATAGAGTTGCTCACTGTCGGATATCCCGCGACCGGGAAACAGTACAGTTGATGGAAAAAAAGGAGTGGATACAAAGATTTCATTCAGATCCTTAAGCCTGTAGATCACAGATGCTTCAATTGCATTATTTTTATTAATTCTATTAATATGATGGACATTATGTAAATGTTCTGTCATCGAAAGATCATGCAACTTTGATGCATCATCGGTATTGAAAACCAGATTAGACCTGCCGTCACCGTTCGTTTTTTTAAAGTGTCCCTGGTAGTAAACTCTTTTCCCCTCATCCAGACTGTAGTCAACCCGCAAAGAACCAAAAAGGTCATTCAGTTTGTTTGTCAAATTTAGATTCTCTGTTTCAGTAAAACGGCTGCTGCCTGTTTCAAAAGACTCAATTCTTTCTCTGTCGAACCTGTCTTTATCAAAATTCAAAAAAGAGATAAACTTCACTTCAAGATTATCTGCCGGTTTCAGTATCATATTGTTTGAAAGCATGTTAGAGTCATTAAATCTTGTTCTTCTGGCTCCCAGCCCAATATCACTTCTTCTCAGAGATAATTTCGGTGCCATGGAGAAGTTGATAACCCTGCTGAGATTGCCAAGCGGATTTTCGCCTAACAGTGCATTTACATCTGATAAGGACTCCTCACCAACGCTATTGCTGTTTAAAATAGAGTAGAACTTTGCCGAAGGAGTCAGATTTACCAGAAACAGTTCAGCTTCATGGTTATTAGACGTATTGTACGCCAGCGAAGAATTTCCGAAAAGCGTATGCTTAAAATCTTCTTGTAACTGAAGATTCAATGCAACTTTATCACTCTCTTCCAAGCCTCGCAGTTCCTTTTTTTCAGAATATCTCTGAAGCACATCCACTTTATTGATGGTATAAGCTCCGAGATTTTTTGTAAGCAGTTCATATCCCTTTCCAAAGAGGTCAGAATCTTCTACCATAACTTTATCTACTTCCTGGCCGCTAAAGTAGATCTTTCCGTTTTTAGCAACTTCAATACCCGGCAGCTTTTTTAGTATGTCTTCGGCAACCTCCTCATTGCCCTGCATGAAATCGGCGACATTATATGTAATCGTATCCCCTCTCACTGTTACCGGCCTTTCGGCCTGAACAATAATTTCATCAAACTGAACCGGATTATTCTTTAGTACAATCGTATCAAGAATAATAGCATCAGCCGGCCCTGTCTTGATATCAATTCGCATTTCATACTTTTCATAGGATAGCGCATTCGCCGAAAGAGTGTATGTTCCGGATTTACTGACTTTTAGACTGAATTCCCCTCGTCTGTTGGTTTGAGTATAGGCACTGATATTCCCGTTTTCCTCTTCAACCAACAAGATCTGAATAGATGGCAACCTATTCGCAAGTGTATCTTTAACAACTCCTTGAATGGTTCTGCTTTGAGCTTGTGAAACTGAAACAGAAAAACAGAATAATGTAATTAAGGACGATACTATAATTACTATATACTCACTACAACGCATCCCATGCTCTCTTCAAAATTTTTAGGGAAATTAAAATTCTCGTTCTATGCTTCTGCTAACTGAACTATTCACGCTATAAGAAGCTGTGGCTCCTCTTGGAAGTTTTGATAAAATTAGAGCTATTAGTTCATCTTTAAAGTTATCTTTATGGCCAGCATATTCTCCTATGGTCATATTTACACCTTCATTAGGTGCTTCTATCTCAAAGTCGTACTTTAATGGCACTTCAACAGAAGTAGCATAAAACTGAACTCCCATTTCTTCATCTGTTACTTCAAGAATTAGTCCCGGTAATCCATGAAATTTCCACGGACCGGCATCAATCGGAATCTCCGTTGTAAACCATGCCGTATAATTTCTGCCTCTAAAGGATGTTTTAGCTTCATAAGTTGTAAAATCTCCAATTTTCTTACTGTTATCACTAATAATTTCCCAATCTATATTTCCTGTTGATTCTTTAATAGTGCATTTATTCGACTTTCTATTTTTAAAAAAATAATTAGTTGAATAGATTTCTTTATTTATCCTATCTATAAATACTCTTCTATAATTAGATAAGGGGTTTTTTATAACAATGCTTAGTTCGGGGTCGCTAATATCATCTGTGTTTAAATCTGCTTCTCTTAATTCATCTTTTTCATTTATATCATAAGCAAATGTAAACAGCGATTTATTTTCTTTAAATATTAATTGGCTTTCTACAGCTTCAAAATTTTCAGTTTCTAAAATCGTTTTGTAGGTAATAGCTCCATTTACCTGGGCATAAACGAAGCTAATATTAAGCAAGAAAAAAAATAAGAATATAAATATTGTGATTTTTGGTCTCATGGTAATTCTAGTTTAATGCAGCATTTGCAAAAAATTACAAATGCTGCATATGTTATAAATGACAATTAAAATTGTGTTGTTCTGTTAAGCGACTTTCAGCCAAATGTTTGGTGCCACCAAACCCCAACTTTAAGTTTTGCACATTGATATAGACTTATATCATGAACTGTAATCTTCAAATCCATATCTTCATTTTTAATTCGAACTGTGCAATCTACCATCTCAATTTTATTTTTATCAATAATTAAAGCTTTAGATTGGTTGTTCATATAATCAGAGGGATTAACATTTTTGTTATTTTCATCAAATTGCGAAATGTAAGTGTTTAACCCTGAAGTCGCTGAATTATCTGAATTCAGATTAGTATAATCCCCACTAAATATGTTCAGTAAAAATGCTAAGCTAAAGATTAATATTTTCATCTTTTATTCTCCTTAATTTTATGTTTGTACTGCTTTTATCAGGCTTATTAATAAATCTACACAACTAGTACCTTCTATGGTTATTTTTAAATCAATCTCCTCTCCTTTATAAGTACCTGTCATTGAAAAACTACAACTCTCTTCATCCACCCCATCCTCAAACTCCAAAACGTCGATTTCAAAGCC
>CAZFAJ010000084.1:0-12039 GCA_964517005.1 uncultured Balneolaceae bacterium
TTGCTGAAAAAATTGGCGGTCACTTTGAAAAGCGCTACCGGATGTACGAAAAAAAACTGGCTTGAATGAATTCCTTTTTTCATTACTGAATTGTTCAGATGTACCTATTCACTCTACTCCTGTCTTAGGCAGTAAAAAATTTTTCTTGGCACTAACTCAATTCCTTTTTTATTACTACAATGTCGAAAATTGTAAATTATTGACGGTCATTAACTTAGCATTTAATAACTGATTCTTATTAGAGTTGAGTAAAAATTTAGTGATTTATAGGACTTGACGATAATTTTCATTAATCTCAGGGATAAAAATTAATTTTGGTTTCAGCGGAGTTATGTCTTCAATTATTCAGGGATATGAGTACGACATATTTGTTAGTTATCGCCATAATGATAATAAATATGATGGCTGGGTCACTGAGTTTGTTGACAAGCTCAGCCAGGAATTGAAGGCAACACTGAAAGACAAACTTACCATTTATTTTGACCAAAACCCGACAGAAGGGCTGGGAGATACACATTCTGTAGATCAATCGATCCAAAACAAAATAAAAGCTCTGATATTTGTACCTGTCATTTCTCAAACGTATTGTGATACAACTTCCTTTGCATGGCAACAGGAATTTAAAGTTTTCAAAAATAATTCAAAAAGAGACAGTTTTACGCGAACGATCAAATTACCAAATGGAAACGTCGCATCCCGGATATTACCAGTGAAAATTCACGATATTGACGTTACAGATCTGAAGCTTCTTGAGAGCGAGTTGGATGGCGCATTGCGATCAATTGATTTTATTTATAGGGACGCAGGTGTAAATCGTCCGTTAAGGCCTGTAGATGATGAAATAATCACTGCAGGTAATAAAATTTTATACCGGAACCAGATTAACAAACTGGCATACGCAATTAAGGAGATTGTTCACGGTATTAAACTGATTTCAGAAAATGAGTGGTCAGCTTTTAGCCAGCCAAATATTGCAGGAGTTGAATCGACTGCTCAATCCGTATCTTCATCGCTGCCATCCGGGTTAAAGGCAAAAATATTAGATGAGTCGGGGCCTATTGTTTACCTTGCATGGACTTCAAGTGACATCAAGGAGCAGCGTGAAGAAATGGCTATTACATTAAAAAAAGCCGGTTTTAGTGTTCTTCCAGCCACGGATTGTCCTGCCGATGATGAAACATTTAAAAAGAGAGTAGCTGAAGATTTATCAAGGTGTTCTTGTTCACTGCACATGTTAAGTGGTGAATTTGGCAGGAGATTTGAATTTGAAGATGAAATATCTTTCCCGCAGCATCAATTTATGGAGGCCAGAAGAGCCATTGATAATCAGGGTGACGACTTCAACTGTTTTGTATGGATGTTGCCGGAAGCAGTTCAGTCGATGAAGCCGGTTCAAAAAGATTTTATTACTTCCATTCGAAATAATATTACCCGCAATATGATGTTTTCGAACAGCATGGGGCCGATGCAGCTTGTAGATGATATGAGAGTGGTTATGATTAGGGAAGAGGAGGAAATTTATGATTCCAAGGATACTGAGATCTTCTTCATTTATAATCAGCAGGATGAACATGAAGCTCAGATGATTACAGATAAATTAAGTTTGGAATACCCGGTTGAGATCATGAATATAATGCCGGACGGGGAAGATAAGTACAGGGAAATCAGTACCCAGCAAATACCTAAAAGCAAATTGGCTGTAGTCTATTTCAGGTATGCGGCTGACTGGGCCTTACCTTTTACAAAACAGGTTTGGAAAAAAATAGGAGGTGCATCTTCCCCGACACCGCTTTTTCTGATTGGTGAAGATGATCCAAGCAGTAATCTCGCCCGGAATTTCAAAGCACCCAAGGTGGTTTCCACGATTGTGCCGAAAGATGAAGTTCCAGTTGAAGTCAAGAGAGTATACACCACCGTTAAAGATATGATTTAGGCTTAGTTTTATGTTTGAAGAGTTCCAGATTTGCCCATATACAGGTTTACGCTCTTTCACAGAAGAAGAGTCGATTTACTTTAAGGGCAGGGACGAGAACATTGAAGAGGCAATTGAACAACTACAGCGTAACAAGTTTTTGATGCTCACCGGTGCATCGGGCGATGGGAAATCATCGTTGGTTTATGCCGGAATCATTCCCAATGCCCGTGCCGGTTTTTTAAAATCCAAATACTCGCAATGGGCTGTTGCAGATTTTCGTCCGGAACGCTCACCCTATAAAAACTTATGCAGGTCACTCGCGGGCCAGCTTGGAATTGAGAGTGTGCAAACGGTTCAGTCTGAACTGAAGCATGGGTTTTCTGCACTAATTGAGCTATATCGGAATTCAGACAGGCACTTGGACAGAGGCTCGCAAGAATGGTTACAAGCAGATGATCAGGGAAAAGCAGTTTTAAAAAGAAAATCTGCCAATCTGCTCATTTTAGTGGATCAGTTTGAGGAGTTCTTTACAAATCCTGAAAATTACCAAAACGGAGCCCCGTCCCGGGAGTCTAACCTCGTTTTGAACCTGCTTCTTGAGACGGCACGCATTGCACTTGAAGAAGATTTGCCGATTTATATTGTATTCACAATGCGGTCTGATTTTATAGGGCAGTGCGCTGCATTCAGGGGATTGCCGGAGTATATTGGATTTTCGCAATTTTTTGTACCGAGGTTAAACCGTTCTCAGCTCCAGCAGGTTATTGAGGAACCTGCAAAACTAAGCGGGAACAAAATCTCACGCCGGTTATCAGAACGTCTCATTCACGATCTTACTGAAGGCGGAGATCAGCTTCCCATTCTTCAGCATGCCTTAAATCAGATATGGCATGCAGCCGACCAGGGAAAAGAAGAAATGGATCTGATCCACTATGCTATGGTTGGTGGCATGCATGTTGATGAATTGCCGGATGACCAGATACTGAAGTGCAAACAGTGGTTTGAAAATCTTTCTGGTGAACTCCGGAATTGTTACCATGAACCCGGCCTCCAAAATGTTCTGGATACACACACCAACAAGCTTTTTTCGCAGGCACCGGATTATTTTAAGGAGAAGACAGGTAAATCCATTTCGACAGAAGATGCTTCATTTATCATAAAAACGGCTTTTACCTGCCTTACTAAGATTGACCAAAGCCGTGCGGTCCGGAACCGGATGACATTAAGCGAGATTACAAACATAATTAATCACCGTGGGCTTGATACAAAAACTGTAGGTACTGTCTTAAATATCTTCAGGGAGCCAGGCAATACGTTTATCCGTCCATTTATTTTTCCAGATGACGAGCAGACTGAATTAAGTGAAGATGATGTTTTGGATATTACCCATGAGAGCCTGATTCGAAACTGGAGAATGCTGGATCAATGGGCAAACAATGAGTTCGAGAATCATGTAATATCACTTGACTTTGGAAAACAGCTGAATCGCTGGTTAGAAAGCGAAAAGTCGAATAACTTTCTGCTTTCAATTGGTCCGCTCATTTATTTCGAGAACTGGTATGAGAAGGTAAACCCCAACGCGTACTGGATCGCACGGTATTTACCAGAAGACCTGGATAAAAAAGAAAAACTTGAAAAATCGAAGAAAATACTGACGGATGGCCAGGAATTTCTGAAGCTGAGTGCCAAAAAGCACGTAGTTACACGAACGGTTATGCGCTATGGGCCAAAACGCATAGCTGCTGTAATTGGAGTTTTTGCGTTAATTTTTTTCATGGCTTTTACGGCTATGGACTACATGCAGAAACAGAACGACTATGTTCTTCAATCCATCAAAAAAGAGACCATTGATCTTGCAAACAGAAGTGATTTGGGTATTCAATTTATTGTTCCTTTAATAACGGAACAGATGATTGCCAACAATATAACTGTGCCGGAGGTCGTGAAGGGTATTCCTGATCCGGTTCAGAAAATCAGAATTGCAACCGGGATTGCATCTCAATTGGTTTTACAGGGAAGGTATGAACCAAAGGATGAAATTTTATTGAGCCTGCATTTGGCTGACAGCTTGCTGAAAAGGCTGAATCCGAATGGACTGAAAACAAAAGCCATTTCTGAAAGTTTGCAATTGATAAATGATTATTCTGCCACTGCCGGACTTGCTCACTATTACAATCCTTCCCCTGACCTGCATGATTTTGTGATTTCAAACGCCGGGCGCTCTGCAGAGTGGGCTACGTTCATTTTTGAAACCCAGCCGGAGGGGTTTACTGATATTCAAAATTTACATACCACACTGGAGAATGCATTAAATAACTCCGTGTTTGCTCCGGATGAAATCAATAATATTCTTAATAATATCTCACCCTTTGAAAATGAAAGATTATCTGGTTGGTTAAAAGAGAATTACCGGCGGGATAAACTGCTTATAAGAGGAGCTCAACCTATATATGGGAGCAGATACAATGGCCTGTACCAGGAGCTTGCCTACTTGTATGCAGCTGTCGGTGATTCCGAAATGGCACTTCAAAGCCTCGACAGCCTATTACAAAACCAAAACACATATTTTCAAAATGACTATGGAACTCACATAGAAAACGCATCGAATATTGCAGCTGTTTTTTACACCTACGGACACCAGAACAAATTGGACTCATTTGTATCCGGATATACAGCGAGAAAAAAAACGGATAGGGTTGATTTCTATAACAGGCTTGTTTCCAGGATGATACTTGATCTACGTGTATCTCTTCACCTGAATTACTATACTGGTTTTGATCGTGTCTATTCAAATCTCAATCTGAAGTTTTCAAGTGATGAAATGGTCTCTTTTTTCTTTACCAAAATGAGAGAGGAGATTGGTAAAGAGAGCAGTACTGACTCACGAAATTTTGACCTGGCTGTTTCGTATAAAAATGAAGCAATACTGCTGGCATTCAGAAAAGAAATAAGGCCCGATGGTTTAACTGTTTTGAACCCGGATAGCTATTTTAATAATGCCTTCAACTATTACAAAGAGGTATCAGATAATTACCTTAATCAGCCGATAACTACGATTTCAACAAGTGGTGCCGATAACATTACAGTTCGTCGAAAATTTCTTTTCCAGTATCCCGATTATCGGGTTCCTTTTCATCCCTTTGAGCCGAGAGACATCGTAGTCTCTTTCAATTCGTCAACTTTTGTTGACTATGTGATTGTAAATGAACTGTTTGATAGGATTTACACGGACCGGGAATCCCTCAGGTATTTTGAGCTTTGGTTATTGGATTACAATATCGCCATGAGTTCGCGGGATATATTCGTGAGAAACCCCATTGAACAGGACAAACTGGAAGTTATAGCTGAGAAACTTGAAAGCCGCCGTGCAGATGAGTTCGCAGATATGAATATTTTGTATCTCCATTTGAGCCGAAACGCATTTGAACAGAGTGAACCGCGCAAGGGTATCGCAATTCTTAAAAATATTAACAGAGGCCGGTTACTGAATGCATTTCAATACAATAATTTTTTCTTCGTAAATAGTTATTCACTTGAGCTGATAAGCGATGCAGTGGCAAACCTGACAGTAAACGGTGAATTTGAACTTGCCTATGATTTTGTGAATGTGTTCCGGAAAGAGGTAAACAGGTCATCCATTTATGCTTACGCGAGCCAGCTTGTAACTTTAAGGGAAAAACCGCAAGAATACGCTGTACAGCTGCTTGACTCTGCAATTGTTGAAATGAACAGGCTGGAAAACTCAGCGGAATTCCAGCCTAACCGCCTGAATACGGCAAATGCAATGATGTATATAAATCCTGAAAATAATGAAGAGGAAGCATACAAAGTCATTAAAAACACGCAAGCCAAATTTGAGTCACTGCAACGATTTAGCTTTGCTTACTCAAAAGAGGAAGATTTATACAGGGGGCTTTTGCAGATTCCGGATCTTGTTTCAAGCAGTGACAGAATAGCATTTTACGCCAGAATAATAGAAGGGCATAACCTGCGGATAGAATACGAACCTGATTGGGATAAATTCAAAAACAATGAGTTTCTCTTTATCAGAAGATTCCTTCCATACATAAACGAGAGCCTATAATGTTTGATCAGCAAAACATATGTCCATATACCGGCCTGCGTTCGTTTACGGAAGAGGAGAGTATCTATTTTAAGGGGCGTGATTCTCAGATAGACCAAATCACGACACTGCTTGAAAAAAACAAGTTTTTGATGCTTACCGGTGCTTCGGGAGAAGGAAAATCATCGCTGATTTATGCAGGTTTGATACCCAATGCAAGAGCCGGATTTTTTAAAGCCAAATACAGCAACTGGATTGTGGCAGATTTTCGGCCAGAGCGCAATCCTGTAGCCAACATGGCTAAATCATTGGGAGAGAAGTTTGATATCAATAACTCAACGGTTGAAACGGAATTGAGGCGGGGCTTTTCATCTCTTATTGATCTCTACACAAATTCCGAATTCTACATCAATGAAAATACTTCAGAATGGCACAATGAATCGGATGAAGTAAAAAATGAGAAGAAAAGAAAAGCGGCCAACCTGATAATTCTGGCTGACCAGTTCGAGGAGTTTTTTACAAACCCCGAAAATTTCTATAATGATTCCCCTTCCCAGGATTCACAAATTGTTGTAAACCTCTTACTCGAAACGGCCCAAATTGCACTGAAAAAAAATATTCCGGTTTATGTGGTCTGTACCATGCGGTCGGATTACATCGGCCAGTGCTCAGCTTTCAGAGGCCTGCCCGATTACATCGGATTCTCACAATTTTTTGTACCGCGGCTGAAGAGAAAGGACTTCAAACAGGTGATTGAAGAACCGGCGGTTCTGAGCGGAAATCGAATATCCCAGCGACTGGTCGAGCGTTTGGTGTATGACCTTACAGAAGGTGTTGACCAGTTACCTATACTTCAGCATGCCCTGAACCAAATTTGGAAAGCAGCTGATCAAGGCCGTGAAGAGATGGATCTTGTTCACTACGCTATGGTTGGCGGAATGCCTGCAGATGAATTGCCCGTAAATGATCAAAACAGATTCAAAAAGTGGTATGATTCTTTACCGGAGCATCAGAAGCGTTACTATCGGGAAACGAGTTTGCATAAGGTGATAGAAATTCATGCCAATATTCTGTACGAAAATGCATGGGAAAACTATAACCAAAAACATCCGGAACATCTTATTTCAAAAAAAGATGTTAAACGTGCGATTGCCCTGTCATTTAGCTGCCTTACCAAAATTGACAACAGCCGTGCTGTCAGAAATCGTATGAGCCTTAAAGAGATTACGGAAGTAATCAATTCGGAGGAGATTACATATAAGGTATTAGGTGAGCTTCTCAATATCTTCCGGCAAGAGGGAAATTCGTTTATCCGACCCTTTAAAACAGACGATCCAAATACGCATTCACTATCCCCGGAAGCTGTATTGGATATAACTCATGAGAGCCTGATCCGAAACTGGACCAAACTGAAAACCTGGGCAAACAAGGAATATGAATTTTACACAACCTATCTGGATCTGAAAAAGCAGGTTGACAGATGGAAGAACAGCAATAAAAGCAGACAATTTTTACTTCCGGTTGGCCCTTTGTCATTTTTTGAAAACTGGTATAGTGAATGCCAGCCGAATGCTGCCTGGATCAGACGTTATTCCAAAGTTCTGAAGAACAAAGAGAAAGAGACAAAGATAGCTGCGAGCGTGCTTTCTGATATCCGTGAGTTTCTTAAAAAAAGCGCAAGAAAAGCAGTGGTAGTCAGAACCTTTATGAAATACGGGCCACAACGCATTGGAACCGTTTTTGCAATTGTATTTATGGTATTACTTACAGCTTTTTATTGGGTTGATGCCGAGAAAAAACAAAATGAAAGGGTAATTGAACGAGTCAGGGCTGAGGCATTTGATTTGATGAACAGCAGCGAAGTAAGCAGTGAAGCCAAAGCTATACATCTGATTACAGAAGAACGGTTTGAAGCTGGCCGGCTGATTCCTTACTTAAATCAAATGGATGTAAGATCAGGACTAAATTTAGGTATTGAGGTCTACAAGCAACTTTTGCTTTTTGATAAGCATGATGAAAGTAAATTGAAAGGGGAGGTTCGTCAATTTTCGGAACAACAATTAACAGAGTTACTTGCAAGTCAGCCCAACCTTTCTCTCATGCTGAATGAGTTAAATAAATTTACGACTCTTTTATCATACGATAACTATTATAATCCTTCCGAAATCACCGGAACTTCTCTTGAAAAATATTCAAACGATGTCTACCGTCTCGCAACCTTGTTTTTTAATAATAAAAACTATTATCAGGCAAGTGTGCCGTCTGAAATCAATTATGCTTTGCAGCAATGGCTCACTTTTGGTTCTGCAACAGATGAACAGGTAAATGAAATACTACAGCTTATATCGCCATTTGAAGGTGAAGATGGCTCCGATATGTTTGGAGTATATTATCCCCGCGGCAGTTATGAAATAAATGGGAGGGTGCCCAATAATTTTAACGGCGGATACCATACACTCGCTTCACTTTATGCTGCATCGGGAAACACATCCGGTGTGATAGAAAGTTTTGAAGAGATCCGAAGATCCGGCCAGGACGACTATTTTGTGGGGAGCCTGTTCAACAATTACAATCATATCCTGGGAATTTTCTATCAGTATGATCATCAGGATAAAACTCCGCCTGTAATTGAGTGGCTTGAGGAGAACTATCCTACGAATGTACCACTTACCGTTTACCGGAATTCTGTAATCCGGGCCGGTTATATGAGCTCTTTTTACAGGGGAAATATTGAAAAAGATATATTCAGGTCTTTCAGAGGGTACTTTTTTCCAAATTTAACACTCTCAGACAGAAAGGTATTTAATGCACTGGCTGATGATTATGAAGAACTGATTGGAAAAATTGATGACGTAAATGAACGGAATTACTTGCTTGCAGCTAATAAGAAGCGCAGGGTCATGTTCTCAAGTAAATATCATTTTGACCGTGGCCTGGATGCAGATAGTTCAAAGTTCGACGAACTTTTAGGCGAGGCAGTTGAGCTTTTCAGGAAGACAGATGAGGATTTTCTTGATGAACCAGTTCCTGTTACCTATCCCTATTTTGGTGAAGGCGTAAGAAGCCGTGAATACAAACGAAGGGAACTTTTTATTTATCCGGATTATTTTGAAGGCTGGTTTAGTGGAACCTATCACACCGATCTTTTCTTTGATTATATAGATAATTACAATCTCTTCGATGAATTTTACCGGACACCCGATGAATTGGAAATGATTCATCTTTGGGTGGCAAAAGCATTTGAAATAAAACCGTTGATTTTGTTAAAAAAGTTTGAAAATCGATACTCCTTACCGGTAAAAACGTTAGAACGAGTTATTGAAGTCACGAACTCGCATGCTGCAGGTTCTTCATTTGATCTTCATTTGATTTATCTGATCCTGGCAAATCAGGCGTTTGATCAGGGAAATATTGAACGAGGTCTTGAATGGTATGGGAAATTTGATAAAGATAGTTTTGCGGCTGCGCGTGACAGGTACGAATATATTGAAAAAACATTTTTTCTGAACCAGTTGAAGGAACTGAGTGTTAACCTGGCCTTGCATACAAATAGGGAAAAGGCGGTTGATTTAGCTGAGAGATTTGAAGAGAACCACGAAAAAGCATTCTCTTACATATTTATGGCTGAAGAGGTGTATATGCAGCAAACCGATCCTACTGCGTTCGTTTATCTTGATTCCGCTCTTTCCAAAATAAATGATATCGATTTCTCAAATTTTAACTTCGGACCGAACACCAATATAGATATCAGAGATAATCTGATACTGTTGTTGTCCAGAATCGGTGGAAGAGAATTAAATAGCATTTCTGATCAATTCTTACGCGAGATTATTCAACAAAATAAATTTGAGGGTATTGTCAGCAGGGTTTACGGAGTAGCGGAAGAGGGGAATTTCTACAGGGCTGAAACCACAATTCCATCCATTCTTACAGAGAGCCAGGATTTGCAGTTACGATCGGTAATTTTGTGGCAGGCCTCTATCAAAAAGGAAGGTTCGGAAGAGCGGGAGCGATGGGCTCAAATGGACAGCTTTCTGACCTATGATTATAACTATATCTTCTATTTGCCAAACTGATGAAAAATTATTATACGATATATTATCTCCTTGTTATGTTATTGATTTTGGGAGCATTTGCCTCTATGGCCCAAAATGGATACGGGATCGCAATCATTGGCGGAGCTGCTCTAACCTTCGGACTTATTTTTTTATGGCAGTCTGTCCAAAAGTTGAAAAGTGAAGAAAATACCAAGGCCCGAACAGTGGTTGAGTTGCTAAGTCTTTTCTTGCTCTCTATCCTTTTGGCTTTCCGGGTATTTTATATTCACTTTCTTTTTATAGAATACCTGTTTGGTTTAGCCGGACTGAGTTTGATCCTGGTCTATTTTAAAAAAATTACGGACTCCTATAAAAGTATCCGTTTACTAAACGGTTCAGCATTTCTGCTATCATTACTTTTCTTTGGAAGTATTACTTTTTATCTGGCTACATTAACTGTGATACCATTCATTCCTTGGCTTGCTGAAGCCTTTGGGGTAGTTGCTTTTGTCATGATCATCAGTTTTGGAATTATAGCCTTGATGAAGAGAGAATTGATGATTGAAGGAAACAAGATATCACCATTTAAATTTGCGTTTAAAACGGAAGAACGTTCAGTTTTGCTGATTTCGGTATTCCTTCTTTTTACACTTTACACCAGCCTGACACGCATAGATCTGATGCCTGAAATTTATTCGGATGAATTTCCCCAGGCCTATTTAGAACTTGTTGACAAAGCTGAATCAGGTACAGAAGAACCTGCAGATGGAAATTACAGGCATGAAAAGTTTAAGGAAGCGTATGATTCCGTTGTTGAGAAATATTCTGATTACTAATCATTCAGTCTTTTTAAACTCCACTCATTGTTTTGAGTTCGCAGAAAGGATTCACACTCTTTCACAAATGAGCCAAACTGCTCATGCGTTCGAATGTCTGAAAACCTGTTCTTAAAAACGTTAAGGCCTTCAGCCATTTGTTGATACTTGTACTCCATCTCCTTTGAATTGTTTGATTCCGCATAGGTCGATACAAGTGCAATGAAACTGATCATCATACCAAGCGGACTGATATCAGCAAAAAACATGGGGAGTGCGTAAAATTCGGACACCAGCATATAACTTCCCCAGGTAACTGAAATAAATAAAAAAAGGTATGTGGCCGCTTTATACAGACGAAGACGGTTTCCGAAATATTTATATTTTTTCCTGAAATAGGAAAGCTGATCATCCAGGCGGTATGTGCTGTAAAAGTTGATTTTTTCTGAAACTGAAAAATTGAGTATCAGTTGCTTAACTTGCGTGAGTTTTGATAGCTTAATCACATTCCCATGCCAGGTATGAGGTGTCAGGCTTTTGATATATGTTTCAAACTCACTTTCCCCATAGCTGCCGCTGCGATTATTCCGGTTCCATAAATTAAAGAGGTAAAACCAAATTTCACTGCGGATCTGTTCTGCTTTGGCACGGTTTTCCGTCCATTGTCTGAGGCTCGTTTTATCCGAAATCTGTAGCTGCAGGGTAATAAAAACACCTGCAAGTGATATCATTAAGGCGACTGGCCTGACGATGTTCCCATATCCCCAAAAAAGATGGTCAGGCGAAGAGACAAATGCATCGAAAAAGGCAATTACAGCCAATATTACAATGCTGATTTTTAAACGGTTTTTCCATTTGCTTTGATAGGAAGATGCAGAAGAGTCCAGGTGACCAAATAGAGGAATCAGAAATGAAAGATTTTGTATCTCTGCGGAGTTATCTTTTTCGGCTGGCCATAGAATTTGTAATGGAATATTTCTTTTTTTTAATTCATCGACGAAGTGTGATGTTCCTCCTTTAATTCTTTCCTCTTTTAAGCGTAAAAGGGCCAATGCCGAAATACTCTCGGATTCAATCTCGCTGATCTTTTCAGCATAATCAAGCATTGAGATGTTGCATTGTTCAAAAAGATTAACATCATTCGAAACATTTGGTGGATAACGAACTTCATCTGCCAAAGAGAGAAGGCGTTCGAATTCATTTTTCCAA
>CAZFAJ010000085.1:0-12015 GCA_964517005.1 uncultured Balneolaceae bacterium
TCAACACCATTTGTAACATCGCCTTGATCTACAGTTTCAATATCTGTATTATCTTCTGCTGCGAAGTTTGAGTCGGTAACTGAGGCGCATCCTGCAGTGAGTAAAAGTGCGAAAGCGATAGCTGTAATTTTAGAAATAGTATTGTTGATAAGTTCCATGACGCTGTGAGTTTTATTAGTTGTTAAAAGAGATTTAGATTCCGTTAGTCCGAGAGAAATATAGCACGTAGTTGTTACACATAAAAGTAAAAATTATTTTTTTTTAATTACTCTGCCCGGTAAAACGCTTCAAAACAGGGTTGTTTGAAGGCATAAATCCCCTCTCGCGGTACAATAAAGGCCATTTTTCACTATTAAAAATTTCTAAAAAAAGTTGAAAATTTTTACTTTTTTTTGGAAAAAAAGTTGAAAAAAAGGCCGGATGAGTAAATTTTTTTCAATGTGGATAACTTTTTTGTGCGCGAAAAGTGCGGGCCTAATAGAAGCTCTTAATTGCAAAATCGAAGAAATTTTATAAAATCGTTTGTATGATTCTGTGATCAATGTATATTCCAAGGGGAGTTAGCTGAGTGTGAATCATTTTTTGCGATAGTTTTTTATGGTGGAATGGGAATGAATGTATTGCCGCAAACTGTTTGCAAATCTTTGTTAATAAAATTCAGAAAAATAATTTACATTAGAGGCTGTAATCGGAATATTTGATATCAACCAAGGATTAAGACTATAACTTGTGGCACGGTTTAATTATTCAGAATTAGTTGACGCACTGCAGGACGGGGACCACGAAACGGCTAATACTGTACTAAACGAGGTTATGCCGAGACTCGTCGACTATCTTGAAGTGGTTATGAATGCAGATACAAGAACGGCTAAGGAGTGTGTTCAGCAAGCTTGTCTGGATGTGTTTGAACAGATTCACAAGGATAAGATCAGAAATAGCAAGTATATATTCAGCTACCTGATCAAATCGGTTCGAAACGAATATATTCGCTATACAAAGTATCAGCATCGATTTTCTTACAGTGAAGACTCTTTAGATCACATTGTTGAGCCGGAGCAACAGTTTGAAAATCTTGTGGAAGAAGATCGTCAGCGTATTCTCAAAGAGTGCCTCGAGGAGCTTGGTAAAAAGAATAAACGTTTTATTCTCTATATTTTTGAATACCCGGATGCCACAACAAAAGCGCTGAGCAGACAATTTAAACTCTCGGAAGCGAATGTCCGTACAAAAAAATCAAGGATCATCAGCCGCCTGCACGATTGCTACAAATTAAAAAGTGATGATGATGTTACCCACCAGATAGAAGAAGATTCTTTGGACTGATTTTTTAGGTCGTTATCAAATGTTAATTCAATCATTAAATTTCAATCACCGATTCGTCTGTTACGGCAAATATCCTGTTATTTTTGGTTTTCGGAATTTTGTGTGTTCCTGTGAAACTCCCAAATGCGGGTAAAATCAGGTTATTATTTTCATATAAAAAACAGGGCAGTGTAATTCTTTGCCGGCCTTTTCCCGAAAGTTTTACAGCCGGATGAATATGTCCTGATATGGTTATCCGCCCTGAATTTTTTTCATCACTTCCATCTGCATCGTGAACAAACAGAAATGGATTCAGCAGAAGTTTATTATAAATCCGGAGGTTTGAGCGCTGATAATCATCTGTGGATAACAGGTCGTGATTGCCTTTTATCAGCATAAAATTAATCTGCTGATTATTGTTTTTCCAATCGATGAATTTTTGCCAGTCTTTATTTATACGACTGTGGAAGAGATCACCTAAAATCAGTATTGATGACGGATGATAATAATCAATTAACGATTCCAGATTTTCAAGCGTCTGTTCGTTGGTGTCTGCAGGAGCGGCAATTCCTGCTTTCCGGAAGTGGGCAGCTTTTCCCAGATGGAGATCAGCCAGGATCAGCATGTTCTGATCATGCCAAAAAATTGATTTCTTTCTGTTCAGCAACAGCTTTTGTTCTTCCAGGATCAATTCGTGATGATGCATTTTCTTAACGGCTCTCTGTTTCAAGTTGCTTTTGAATCTTTTTTATCCTGATATCCAGCTTTTCGCTGGAAAGGCTCTGGCGAAGACGGTCCACGAAAACAGGAAACGCCAGCGGGGTGAATTTTTTTGTTTCTTTGAAGACGATTTCCTGTGACCGGATTCTTTTCAGGGCAGCCCGAATCCTTGATTCATCAAGCTGATTCTGAAGTACTTCGTCATAAGCTTGCTGTAATAACAAATGGCCGGGTTCAAACTCACGGAACACATCAAAAAAGAGGCCGGATGACATTTGAAGATGTTTACCGGCTTTTTGATTTCCGGGATATCCGGGAAATACCAGTCCGGCAATCTGGCTGATATCACGAAACCTGCGCCTGGCAAGTTCCGTGGAGTTGAGTCCTGACATAATGTCTCTCAACAGGTTTTTTTCACTGTATAAATTTTTGTCAAGTAACTCCCCAACAGGAATGTCACGGTCGGAAAGCAGCTCGAAGCCGTAATCATTCATTGCAATGGAAAAGGTAATTGGATGTTTTTGTGATATCCGCCAGGCCAGGAGCGCAGACAGGCCTTCGTGCACTTTTCGTCCTTCAAAGGGATAGATAAAGCAGTGGCATCCTTCGCGGGACCATGATTTTTCGATCAGGAATTGATCGTGCCGCGGCAGAACAGACCGGGATTTTTGGATATCAATGATTGGTTTCAGTGCACTGAACTCTTCACAGGATATATCCGGATCAAGTGCTTTATCAATCTGTTTCCTCAACAGTTCAGACAGGTTTGAAGAGAGAGACATTCTGCCGCCCTGCCAGCTCGGGATGGCCGTTGCAGCACCCTTAGATCGGCGCACATAAGCTGTCATCTGCCGGATTTTTACCAATTCCAGGTTTCGGCCGGCAAACCAAAATGTGTCACCCGATTTCAGCCTCGATAAAAACCACTCTTCAACCATACCGAGATTTCCGCCTTTCAGATATTTCACTCTCAGCATGGAGTCACTGCCGATGGTGCCGATGGTCATCCGGTGCCGCCGGGCGGTTTTTTTATCCATAACACGATAAATTCCATCCTCGTCAGCACTCACTTTGGAATACTCATCATAACGGGTAAGACTGGTTCCGCCGGTTGTGATAAAATTCAGAATCCAGCTCCATTCATCCGGGTTAAGTGTCTGGTACGAAAAAGTGTGTTTTAATTCGTCATAAATCTGGTCTGGCCTGAATCCCTCTGATACAGCTAAAGTAACCAGATACTGCACAAGAACATCGTAGGGTTTTAAAACCGGGGCCCGGTTTTCAACGGCTGTACTTTTAGCGGCTTGTTTCAGAGCAGATGCTTCAAAAAGCTCAAGCGCGTGCGTTGGCACAAAGTAGATATTGCTCGCTGCACCCGGCTGATGGCCGCTTCTGCCGGCTCTCTGAATGAAACGGGCAATTCCTTTAGGGCTTCCTATCTGGATCACTGTTTCAACCGGGCTGAAATCAACCCCCAGGTCAAGACTGGACGTACAGACCACAGCTTTCAGTTCACCGGCATGCAGCGAAGATTCCACCCAGTTGCGCATTTTACGGTCCAGTGAACCGTGATGAAGCGCGATGGATCCTGCCAGATTCGGACATGCTTCAAGAAGTTTCTGAAACCAGATTTCTGTTTGTGATCTTGTGTTTGTAAAAATCAGTGTGGAGTTACTCTCTCTTATCACCGGGACAATTTTATAAAGCAGATTGAGTCCGAGATGACCGTGCCAGGGAAAGTTCTCCATTTCATCGGGAATTACAGTATGTATATTGAGATCTTTTGTGACGTCAGCATGTACAATTTCAGCGCGGTTTTTTCCGGGTGTATATCCTGTGAGGGTTTCAAGGGCTTCGTCCATATTGCCAATTGTAGCAGAGACTCCCCAAACTTTTATACCGGGGTTTAGTCCGCGTAAACGAGAAAGGGCAAGTTCGGTCTGCGTACCCCTCTTGGAACCTAAAAGCTCATGCCATTCATCCACTACAACGGATTGCAGAAGTTTAAACCGGGCGGGATATCCTTTTTGAGAGAGCAGTACATGAAGGCTTTCAGGAGTGATAATCAAAACTTCCGGCATCTGTTTTTTCTGCTTCTGCTTAACAGATTGTGATACATCACCTGTGCGCCGCTGAACAGACCACGGCAGGCCGATCTCCTTCGTAACTTCCGACATCGCCTGTTCAAGGTCTCTGGCGAGAGCACGCAGCGGAGTAATCCAGAGCAGCTGAAGTCCGTTTCCCTTTTTTGTTTTCCAGGTTTCGGGATGCTGATCCATCCATTGCATTAAAACTGGCATGAAGAGTGCGAGCGTTTTGCCGGTGCCGGTTGGCGCATTCAGTAACCCGTCGGAGCCCGACCGGAATTTTTCCCAGACTTCGGTTTGCCATGAAAATGGCCTCCATCCCTTTTGGTTAAACCAATTAACAATTGTATGATAAGAAGGTGACATTTATTTGAAACAAAGTGTGAGAATATTGAAGTTCCATTGCTTTTCAATTAGCACTTGAAAATGCCGTGAAAAAATCCCAACATAGAAGCAGTTTCAGAAACGAAAGAAGTGGTATAATTATTAACAATCAGATTTAAATTTTATGTGGCTGAATATAAAATCATTTGAAGAGTATAAAGAGACATATCAACGAAGTGAAAAGGACAGGCTTGCGTTCTGGGAACATGAAGCGGGAACTTTTTACTGGAGAAAAAGATGGGATAAAGCTCACAGCGGCAGTTTTGAAAAAGGGGATATCAAATGGTTTGAAGGCGGGAAACTGAATATCACTGAAAATGCACTTGACAGGCATCTCAGCAGTATCGGCAATAAAACGGCTTTTATTTTTGAGCCGAATCATCCCGACAGTTTCAGGCGTACGATTACCTATCGTCAGCTGTATGAGGATGTCTGCCGGTTTGCCAACGTGCTTGAAAGCAAAGGAATCGAAAAAGGTGACCGCGTTTGTATCTACATGGCGATGACCCCCGAACTTGTGATTTCCGCTCTTGCCTGCGCGAGGATCGGTGCTGTGCATTCAATTGTTTTTGCAGGCTTTTCGGCACAATCGCTTTCGGAACGAATTCGGGATTGTGATGCAAAAATGCTGATTACCAATGATGGACTCCGGCGCGGCGACAAGCACGTGCCATTGAAGGATATTTCGGATGAAGCTCTTGAAAGCTGCCCTACAGTGAATAATGTAATTGTCTGTCAGCGCACCAACCGCGAAATCGGATGGGTGGAAGGCAGGGATGAATGGTGGCACATGCTGATTCGCAACGCATCTAAAGAGCACACAGCGGTTGAGATGGATGCGGAAGATCCGCTATTTATTCTCTATACCTCAGGGTCAACCGGCAAGCCGAAAGGTGTGCTTCATACATGCGGCGGGTATATGGTTTACACAAGTTATTCGATGAGAAATGTATTCCAGGTGCAAGAGGAAGACATTTATTGGTGTTCAGCTGACGCGGGCTGGATCACAGGACACAGTTACATCATCTATGGCCCTCTCTTCAACGGAAATACAGGGATTATCTTTGAGGGCACTCCTGTTTATCCCGATCCGGGAAGATTTTGGGAGGTGATTGAAAAATATGAGGTGACCCATTTCTACACAGCACCGACTGCCATCCGGGCCCTGATGAAAGAGAGTATTGACTATGTGAACAAATATGACCTGAGTTCACTGAAAGTGCTTGGAAGCGTGGGCGAACCAATCAACGAAGAAGCCTGGCACTGGTATCATGATCACATTGGCGGCGGTAAATGCCCGATTGTGGATACATGGTGGCAGACGGAGACCGGCGGCATTATGATTTCGCCGCTTGCCGGAGTCACTCCAACCAAACCTGGTTATGCAACTCTTCCGCTTCCGGGAATAAAACCGGTGTTGATGGACGAAAACGGCAAAGAGATAGATGGAAACGGAGTGTCAGGTAATCTCTGCATCAAACACCCCTGGCCGTCTATAGCACGAACCGTATGGGGCGATCACGAGCGGTATCTTGAAACCTATATGAGCGCATATAAGGGATATTATTTCACAGGTGACGGTTGTCTTCGTGACGAGGACGGATACTATCGCATTACAGGCCGTGTGGATGATGTACTGAATGTGTCGGGCCATCGTCTTGGAACGGCTGAAATTGAAAATGCACTGGATGAACATCCCAAAGTGGTTGAATCGGCCGTGGTGGGATATCCTCATGACATAAAAGGTCAGGGTGTTTTTGGATTTCTGATTTGTGATGATAGCGTGACGAACGGAGAAGCCTTTAAGAAGGAACTCCACGAACTGGTAACTAAAATTATCGGGCCTATTGCCAAGCCGGATAAAATTCAGATTGTACCAGGGTTGCCAAAAACGAGATCTGGAAAAATCATGCGCCGTATTCTCCGGAAGATGGCTGCCAATGATATAGAAAACATCGGCGATACGTCTACATTGCTGGATCCTTCGGTGGTTGAAGAGATTAAAAAAGGAAAGGCTTACTGACCTGATAAATCGGTCGTGCCGATGGCTCTTTACCTGTTGCGCAGCCGATTATTTGAGGCTGTCTAAAAAATATTTGATTTATTGGCACCTTAATAATTTAAGTTTATTTCGTTAAGCTTCGTGGCAATAATCTACCGCTTTTTACCACGAAGACACGAGGCCGCGAAGTAACACGAAGATTTTGTACCGTATCTGTTTAAAATTAAGCTAAAAAATTTAAGCTGAACTGAGGCCTTGCGTACTTCCAGAACTCCTGACAGATGCCATCGCCAGGGAAAAACAAATCAAACGCTGGAGCCGATAGAAAAAAGAGTGGCTGATTGAGCGACAGAATCCGAACTGGGAAGATCTCACCGGATCAGATAGCCGATTACAGTCAGTAGTAAACTGATGATAAGCAGTGAGAGCCTGAAGCGAGTGCGCACGATCAGCGGATGGAATAGGAGTCCGTACGTAAAAGGATATTCCTGAAGCCAGTTGTAGTAGTGATGACGGTGTGTGAAGCCTAACGCCAAAGTGACATGCCCGTGAAGAATTGTGATCATAAATGGCAGGGCAAACAGAAATGAACCCGGCATGGCTATCATACGATCTAACCCGATATGATCACTTATGAAGTGGTATGGCCAGGCAAAAATCAGCATCAAAGGCATAAAAAGGGCCCAGTTTATGAAGCAGATTCTCCGATAATTCTTTTCATTCAGTTCAGATCCGGAAGCCATTATTAAATCTGTGAAGCAATCAGCATTTCAATTTCACGAAACGGGATATTAAACATTTTTGAAAGTGATTTTTTTGTAAGGTGTTTCTTATATACATACGTCCCATTTCGCAATGCAGTATTTTTCCAGAGGCATTCGCGGATACTTCCGGCGTCACCAATTTCGAGCAGGTAGGGAACAATCACGTTATTCAGGGCATAGGTAGCTGTTCTTGCCACGTTTGACGGGATATTTGGCACACAGTAGTGAACTACGTCATAATTTTTAAATACCGGATTTGAGTGAGTAGTTGGCCGGCTGGTTTCGATGCAACCGCCCTGATCGATAACGGTATCAACAATCACACTTCCTGATTTCATCCTGGAAACCATCGGTTCGATCACAAGGCAGGGAGCCCGCTCGCCTTCGGTCAAAGCTGCTCCAATGACTACATCAGCAAACTCAAGAGCTGATGAAAGGTACTGATGATTGGCTGTGGCTGTGATAATTCTGCGGTCGAGTGCATTTTCGAGTCTTCGCAGCTGGGCAAGGTCGTTATCCATGACAAAAACCTGCGCTCCGTAACCAAGAGCCGTTCGGGCAGCGTACTCGGCGGTGATGCCTGCACCTAAAATTACCACAGTAGCCGGCGGGATTCCCGAAATGCCTCCCAGCATAATTCCCTGTCCGTCGCTGTTGTTTTCAAGATAATGGGCAGCGATCTGTACAGCCATTGAACCTGTAATTTCATGCATCATTCTCACAATTGGAAATTCACCATCTTTGCCCATGATAAATTCATAACCGATTGATGAGATCTTTTTTTCAATGAGACTCTGAAGATACACCTCATTGATATTTCCCAAATGAAGGGCTGAAAAAAGAATCTGATTGGGCTGCATCCACTCCTGTTCCTGCGGTGTTGGCGGGGATACCTTAACAATCATTTCTGATTTTTTGAAGAGTTTTTCTGCCCCGTAAACAATTTCTGCACCGGCATCGGCATACTCCTGATTTGTAAAATGGGCATCAACTCCGGCATTTTTTTCGAGATACACCTCGTGTCCGTTGGCTCTCAGGATCGATACGCCTCCCGGAGTAAGTGAAACACGGCGTTCATCGTCAGAGATCTCTTTGGGCAGCCCAATTTTTAACGTGACATTGGATTCTGATTTCATCAGCCTTTTTTCCAGTGTCTGGATGCCTATTTGTTCGGTATCAAGAAGATTAAGTTCCATTCAAAATAAAAGAGTGTTTTTAATTTCAGATTATAATCTCAGTGTTCAATCGGGTTTTTAAAGATTTAAAATGTTTACATTCAGTATATGGTAAAATCATTCAGGACAAAAAAAAGCCTTGGGCAACATATTTTAAGGGATCGGAATATAATCAGGAAAATTGCGGATTGCTTGCCAGCGGAATATAATGATTTAATTGTAGAAATCGGACCGGGTACCGGAGCATTAACTGAAGAACTGGCAGAAAATTACAAGAATCTGACAGTTATTGAAATTGACCGGCGCGCTGTTGAGTTGCTGAAAGAAAAATTTCCGGATATTACCATCATTGAAGAGGATATTTTGAAATTTGACTGGGATCCGGTGTTAGATACTGACCGGGATATCCATGTTGTCGGGAACCTTCCCTATTATATCACAAGCCAGATTTTGTTTTCATTAATGGAGATCAGGGATTCGCTGAAAAGTGCCACTGTGATGATGCAGAAAGAGGTTGCTGAAAGAATTATTGCGGGGCCCGGAACCAAAGAGTATGGAATCTTAAGTGTTCAGCTTCAGCTTTTCAGTAATCCGGAGATTCTTTTTAACGTGCCTCCCCGCGCTTTTCAGCCGAAACCAAAAGTCGAAAGCAGCGTTGTACAGTTTACGTTTGATAAGGAAAAACTGCCTTGTGAGGAAAAAAACCTGAAAAGGGTTGTCAGAACAGCTTTTAATCAGCGCAGAAAGAAACTAAGCAATGCATTAAAAAGTCTTGGGGTTGAAATTCCCGGAGATGAATTTAATCTTGATCAGAGGGCAGAAAAATGGGAGCCCGAAATGTATGTAAAGTTGACAGCCCGCCTGGAACAACTTGGCACTATGGACTGAAAAATCGGCTTAACCGATATATAAATTCACTTTCTGTAAGCTGTTTTTCTCAATATCGGCAACAGGTTTCGAAATTTTGACGGATATCAAAGTTTGGTATGGTAGTTGCTCACTATACTTACATCAACTAGCAATGAAATATTTTATTGGTTGATCAAACAATTTGCAAAAACAGATAAATAAATAACAATTAACATAAAAATAGTAAGGAGAAAATTCTTATGGCAAGTATAAAACCTTTGAGTGACCGTGTGTTGGTACAACCGGATGCTGCTGAAGAAAAAACTGAATCAGGCATCATTATTCCGGACACTGCAAAAGAGAAGCCGCAACGTGGCACTGTAGTAGCGGCCGGACCGGGTAAAGTTGAAAATGGTACCAAAGTTGATATCTCGGTAAAAAAAGGCGACAAAATTCTGTACGGTAAGTATTCAGGTACAGAACTCACCCTTGATGGTGAAGAGTATTTAATCATGCGCGAAACCGACATTCTCGGAATTGTTGAATAAGCATGACCAATCAAATAATTTAAACACTAACTTAAAATAATAGATAATTATGTCTGCTAAACTTGTTCATTATGACGCCGAAGCACGCGATGCACTTAAACGCGGTGTTGACAAACTGGCTAACGCCGTAAAAGTAACGCTTGGCCCTCGCGGCCGCAATGTGGTACTTGAGAAATCATTCGGTGCCCCCACCGTTACCAAAGACGGTGTTACAGTAGCCAAAGAGATTGAATTGGCTGAAAAAGTTGAAAATATGGGTGCCCAGATGGTACGCGAAGTTGCCTCCAGAACCAGCGATAATGCCGGTGACGGAACAACAACAGCTACTGTTCTTGCCCAATCAATCATTGCTACCGGCCTTAAAAACGTAACAGCCGGTGCAAACCCAATGGATCTAAAACGCGGAATTGATATTGCTGTAACCGCAGTGGTAAAAGCACTGAAGGAACAGAGCAAAGAGATCAGTGACCGCAACGAGATTGCCCAGGTTGGTACTATTTCTGCCAACAATGATGAGACCATCGGTAACCTGATTGCCGATGCGATGGAAAAAGTTGGTAAAGATGGTGTAATCACTGTTGAAGAAGCAAAAGGTACAGAGACCTATCTTGATACTGTAGAAGGAATGCAGTTCGACCGCGGGTACTTGTCACCCTATTTTGTTACCGACAGCGACACCATGACCACTGAAATGGAAGAGCCTTACATCCTGATTTTCGATAAGAAAATCTCGAATATGAAAGATCTTCTTCCTATCCTGGAAAAGGTAATTCAAACCAATCGGCCGCTCCTGATCATTGCTGAAGATGTAGAAGGTGAAGCTCTCGCAACTTTGGTTGTTAATAAGCTTCGCGGTTCTCTGAAAATTGCCGCTGTGAAAGCCCCCGGCTTTGGTGACAGAAGAAAAGCAATGCTCGAAGATATCGCCATCCTTTCCGGCGGAACAGTGATCAGCGAAGAGAGAGGATACAAGCTTGAAAATGCAACTCTCGATTTTCTTGGTCAGGCCGACCGTGTAAATATTGACAAAGACAACACAATAGTTGTCGGCGGAAAAGGTAAACAGGATGATATCAAAGCACGAATCAACCAGATTAAAACTCAGATTGAAAACACAACATCTGATTATGATCGTGAAAAACTTCAGGAGCGTCTTGCAAAACTGAGTGGCGGAGTCGCTGTTCTTTATATTGGCGCAGCCTCTGAAGTAGAGATGAAAGAGAAAAAAGCACGTGTTGAAGATGCGCTTCACGCTACCCGCGCTGCCGTGGAAGAAGGCATTGTTGCAGGCGGTGGTGTTGCACTGATTCGTACAATTGGATCTCTTGATTCACTCAAACCTGAAGCTCCGGATTACGAGATCGGATTTAATATTGTTCGAAGAGCACTTGAAGCTCCGCTGAGAAGTATTGCCAACAATGCGGGTGTTGAAGGCTCCATCGTGGTTCAGAAAGTAAAAGAGGGCAAAGGGCCATTTGGCTTCAATGCACGTAACGAAGTGTATGAAGACCTGATTAAAGCCGGTGTGATTGATCCGACAAAAGTAACGCGAACAGCACTTGAAAACGCTGCTTCTGTTGCCGGACTCATGCTCACCACCGAAGCTGTTGTCGTTGAAAAACCATCTGAAGATGGTGATGACGAAGGCGGTGCCGGTGGCGGAATGCCCGGCGGCGGAATGCCCGGCGGAATGGGAGGAATGGGCGGCATGATGTAATCATCTCCCCAAACCAAACATAAGCTGACGCTTAAAAAATTAAGCCTCGTCCTGTAAAAGGGCGGGGCTTTTTTTTGATTGACATACGATTTTAAGCAATTGTATGTTATATTCTTATACGCATGCATTCTTACATAAAGAAATATTTAACATACAACCTGTTGAATGATGTCACCAAATGCCGTCACATCGCAAATATGCATCCGGCTGTTTATGGCTATAATGTCATGTTATTTGATATATCCGGCGGCCATCTTCGGGCAAGAGAATTTTATTCAAAAACAGTTTGAAGAGGGGATGGTTGCCAAAGCCGGCGGAGATGTTGTAAAGGCGCTTGATCTCTGGAAGAAAGCTGCTGATCTGGCTGAAATACCTCCATATTTCCTTGCTGTTGAGTATATAAAACTGGTGGCTGGCGAATCGGTAACAACTGACTATGAAACAGCTACTCAGATGATCTACCGGGC
>CAZFAJ010000086.1:0-11546 GCA_964517005.1 uncultured Balneolaceae bacterium
TTAATTTATAAGCAGCAGTATTAATGAACCCTCAAAAAATTATCAGTCTTGTTCCAAGCCTGACGGAGCTTTTAATTGATTTCGGTTTACAAAATAATTTAATTGGCCGAACACGGTTTTGTATTCATCCCGAAGAAATTGTTTCGGAAATTCCTGTTGTGGGCGGCACCAAGAATCCAAACCTGGAAAAGATAGTTGAATTGAATCCGGATTTGATTATCGCCAACAAGGAAGAAAACAGAAAAGAAGATATTGAGTTTCTCAGAGACAAATTCAGGACGCTGGTTACCAATATATCGTGCGTAGAGGATGCACTGCTGGCGATTTATGAATTGGGCACAATTTGTGGCGCTGAGAAGAAAGCGAAAGAGTTAACAACTGCTATTCAGTCAGAACTGGAGGATGTGCCGCCTGAGCCGGTTCTGGAGACTGCCTATTTCATCTGGAAAAATCCCTGGATGACAGTTGGCAGAGATACATACATTCATTCTGTAATGGAGCACTTTCATTTAAAGAACATTTTCGCGGATCAGACGCGTTACCCGGTGGTTGAATTATCGGATTTGGAAGCGCGTAAACCTGAACTTATACTTCTCAGCAGTGAACCCTATCCGTTTAAAGAG
This sequence comes from uncultured Balneolaceae bacterium, assembly GCA_964517005.1. Taxonomy (GTDB): domain Bacteria; phylum Bacteroidota; class Rhodothermia; order Balneolales; family Balneolaceae; genus CAYVBJ01. Next base: position 624 of record CAZFAJ010000086.1, read on the forward strand.
AAGCATGTTAAAGAGATTGAAGATGTATGCAACTCTTCCAAAGTTGTACTCGCAGACGGCGAATGGTTTAGCTGGTATGGTTCACGGATGCTTGAGTCATTTCAAAAACTGAAGACATTCAGAAAAGCAATCAGCTAAATATCAGAGCTGTTTTGAATATATACAAACGTTTCGTGTAAATCCGTTATCTTATACTCACGTTAACTTAATCCCTTTTTTGTGAGAGTTTTTTCCTTCTTAATATTCATTTGTCTTTTTTGGACAGCTCCTGCAATTTCTCAGCAGGATCAATCCGGAAAATTAACAACAGACAGTATTGATGCGCTCGATTCCTATATCCGGGGGATCAATGCTTTTGAAAACGGAGAGTATGAGGATGCGCTGGATCTCTTAACTGCGGCCTATTTGAAAAGACCGGAAAGCGCAGGTGTAAATTTTGCTCTTGCAGATGCCTATCTTGCACTCAATGATCTCGTCAATGCTGCATATTATGGAAAGATAGCGGTAAGCGAAGAGCCTGAAAATAAATGGTATCATCTGAAACTGGCGGAAATATATCGTAAAGCAGGACAGAATGATGCCACCGTTGAAGCCCTTCAAAGTGCTCTGAAATACCATCCCGGTGAACTGGATATTCTGTTTCGTCTTGCAACCATCTATATAGATTTTGGACAATTACTGGAGGCCAATAAAATTTACAATCGTATTCTGAAACAACGAGGTCCGGTATTCGACATATACCTGCAAAAATTCAGAAATTTTAATGCGCTCCAAATGCGGGATTCTGCCTTGGTTCAGTTACAGGAGATGAGAAAACTTGAACCGGATAATTTAGCCACCCTGCACATGATGAGCCAGTTCTATGAAGGGCTTGATGAGAGAGAAGCGGCCAAAGAAATTTTACAGGAAGCACGTGAGCGCAATGCAAGGGATCCGCAAACTTTGATTCTTTTAGCTGATATGTATATCAAGGAAGCAAAATGGGACAGCCTTGCCAATACGTTTATCAGTATGATAAGTGATCCTCTGATCGGGCCGAATCAAAAAATGGAACTGGCGCGTTATATCTATCGGGAACACAGGCAGCGGCCAAATGAAACTGAACTTGAATCCCAGGCAGAGCGGGTTCTCAGCAGTTTCAGTGATTCAGAACCTGACTTCGGCCCGGCTCATCTGATGGCAGCAGAATTCCATCTTCAAAAAAATGAAATCGGTCCCGCGCTCGACAAGCTGGAACGCGCTACAGTTGTAATGCCGGATGAACCGGAAGCGTGGCGGCAGCGAATGCAGCTGTTGTTTACGGAGCAGAGATATGACGAGGTGATTGCCAATGCGGATAGTGCAGACAAATATGTGCCGGATGATGCGTTTATTCAGTTTTTTTCCGGAGCTTCCTATATGCTAACGGATCAAAATGAAAAAGCGATTGAGTGGCTGGAAAAAGCAACACTGTCACCGGCAAGAAGCAGTTTCCGGACAGCTATTTACAGTACACTGGGTGATGCTTATGCAGATCAGGACAAGTGGGAGAATGCTGTGAAAGCTTATGAAACTGCCCTGCGTCTGGATCCCAATAATCACAATGCCATGAATAATTACGCCTATTTTCTGGCAATCCGGGATGAGCGAGTCGATTACGCAGAAGAGCTTGCCCTGAAAGCGATTCGCTTTGAACCCGAAAACGCGGCATATCTGGATACGGTGGGATGGATCTTTTACCTGAAAAATGACTATGAAAAGGCACGGCAATATATTGAGGCATCAGTTGAAACCGGAGAAGCGAGTGCAGAGGTGTTTGAGCATCTTGGAGATGTATATAACAAACTGGATGAACCCGAAAAAGCAAAAAAATGGTGGCAGCGGGCCATTGAAAATGATCCTGACCGTGAATATCTCAAAGAAAGATTGAATCCCTGAAAAGTGAATCGATTACCAGCGCTCTTAACTTTATTATTCCTGTCAGGATTCATTACATCCTGCTCCACCACAGCTATAATCGATGAAAGAGACGACTACAGGGAATCTCCGCTGTCACCTGATTCACTCTACCAGTTAGTTTCTGATTACTCAGGCACCCTGTTAAGAATTTCAGGAAAAGGGCGGGCAATTGTGAGCCAAAAAAACGGGAGTGACCGTGTTACAATTGAATTTCATTCAAACAGAGAGGCAAGTTTGCTGAATATTCGGTCAGGGGTTGGTATAGAAGGCGGACAGGTTTTGGTTAAAGATGATTCTGTTCTTGTGTACAATAAAGTGGATAAATATGCCAGAAAGGTGCCGCTTTCTGAAGGAGGGGGAAGCGATATCGGTTCTCTTGCTTCTGTTAATATAATTGAATTGCTTGATTTCACGGTTAAAAAAAATGAAATTACAGAGGTTTTGGAAAATGAGAACTTTTATGTCGGAATACTGGGTGATAAGGGCCGTTTTTTTCTTGAAAAGGAAACCGGTTTTGTCCGCGAAGTTGTGTGGCATCAGGATTCACCTTACCGGCAGATCATTTATGAAGGATATGCAAATTTGGATGGGTTTGAACTTCCAAGAAAAATCACCATTTTTAGTGCTGATGGAAACTCAAAAGTTCTGTTTTTAGTACAAAACCTGAATGTGAACAGTATATTACCCGAGCTTACAATAGATCTACCTGATAACATACCTGTAACAAGAATATGAACCGGCAATTTTTGTCAGTAATATTTTTTCTGTTCCTGATATCCGGCGAATGGATAATGGCGCAGAATACGTATGATCAGAGGCGTGCAGAAATTATAGAGCGGCAGCAAAACGCCCGCGAACAGATTCATACTTTGAACAGTCAGATACGGGAGTATAATGAAAGGCTCTCCTATGCAAGCGAGCGGTTTGATCAGCAGTATAAGCAGTACCAGGAACTGACCCGGTTAATTGTGCTTCAGCAGCAGAAGCTGAACTCGATGAAAGAAGAGCAGCGTCAGATTACCAGAGAAATCAGCCTTATCGAAGAAAACATTGATGAACTCAGGCTGCGGCTTTCCAATCTGATACAGCAGTATAAGGAGACGCTAACCTATATTTATAAATACGGCCGGACAACGGAACTGGCATTGCTGCTCACATCATCGTCTATGAACCAGTTGCTGGTTAGGTCTTTTTATCTGTCAAAATTTGATAATTACAGACAGACTCAGGCTGATGAAATTAAATCCGCCCAGGCAAAACTTGAAACCACCAGAAAAGATCTTGAACTGGCACAGGCGCGCAACCGGCAGGCTCTCGAATCCATTCAGCTTGAAATGGAGAATCTTGCTGAAAAAGAGCAGCAGCAAAAGAGGAATATTGAATTGCTTCGCAGAGACAGAAATAATATCCGCAACCAGCTCTCAGTTGTTGAACAACAGGCAGAACAACTGAACAGTACATTGAACAGGCTCATTGAAGAAGAAGAGAGAATCAGAAAAGCTGCAGGCTCCGGAAGCACAGGCTCAGTGAGAACACGTTCAATGGTTAATGAACGTGAACTTGCAGCTTTTGAAGCAGAATTTTCAAGTAAAAAGGGAGCACTTCCCTGGCCTGTTGAAAATGGAACTGTTACGGAGCGCTTCGGTATCCGGACACATCCTGTTTTTGCCACAAAAACCAATAACCCCGGAATTGATATCGCAGTACCCTCAAAATCTTCCGTACATATTGTAAGTGACGGATACGTATATGGAATAGAACCTTTGAAAGGCTACGGTACAGTGATTTTTGTCAATCATGGAAACTATAATACCGCCTATGGCAATTTAAGCGAGGTATTTGTGAGAAAGAATCAGGTATTGAAGCAGGGTGATGTTATCGGTCTTTCCGGCGCTGAAAACTCAATCAAGGGTGAAGTACTGTTTTTTCTTATCAGGGAAGGCCGTGAAAATGTCGATCCCACTCAATGGCTGGAAAGTCCTGTCCCTTAATCGATTTACTTCTTCTTTATGACGTCTAAAATACGTGCCAGCCGGAAAGACCGCTTTTCTGATTATATCTTTGATCTGCAGAATCAAATATGCAGTAAGCTTGAAAAAGCCGATGGAAAAAAATCCTTTCGTGAAGATAAGTGGGAACGCGATGGCGGCGGTGGTGGTGTAACCCGGGTTATTGAAAAAGGCAAGGTGTTTGAAAAGGGTGGAGTAAATGTATCTGCTGTTTACGGGGAATTGCCGGAGCCGGTCAAAAAGCATTTTGATGTCAATTACGGATGGTTCTGGGCAGGGGGAATTTCACTTGTCATTCATCCGGTGAGTCCGCTTATTCCAACTGTCCACGCAAATTTCAGATACTTTGAACTCTATGAAAATGAAGATCAGAGAAATCCGGGAGATGCCTGGTTTGGCGGCGGTATTGATTTAACTCCCTACTATCTGTTCGATGAGGATGTTGTTCATTTTCATAAAACACTGAAGAAAGTCTGTGACCGACACAATGAAGAGTACTATCCCCTGTTTAAACGTCAGTGTGATGAATATTTCTATAATGCCCACAGAGAAGAAGCCAGGGGAGTGGGTGGGCTTTTTTTTGATTATCTGCGGGATGGAAAACATAATACGTCCATCGATCAGTGGTATCATTTTGTAACAGACTGCGGAGCAATTTTCACTGACAGTTATCTTCCGGTTGTGAACCGCAGGAAGTCATTAAACTGGAAAAAATCACATCGTTACTGGCAGGAAATCAGGCGCGGGCGTTACGTTGAGTTTAACCTGATTCATGACCGGGGAACTCTTTTTGGTTTAAAAACAAAAGGCAGGATTGAATCAATTTTTATGAGTTTGCCGCCATGTGTTCGCTGGGATTACGACTATTCACCCGTGCCGGAGAGTGAAGAGGCCAGGCTGTTACAGATTCTAAAAAATCCGAAAGAGTGGATTTAACGGAAACTTGCAGATCTGTCAACGCATCAGACTGTGCCGGTATGATTTCATGCGAACAATAGCTTTCTCAATTTTTTTAAAATTTTAGCATTACTGATACTCAAGCAGATTCAGAATTCATTTGAGAATGTAATATATTGTTTTGTACGTGAACGAATTGAGTTTACACTGCATTTTTGTTATTGAATACACTGACTAATAACCAAACAAAAGGAACTAATCTTTATGAAACGGACAGCAAGAGCAATATGGAAAGGACCGGGAATGGAAGGATCAGGTACATTGGATACCCAAAGTGGTGTCTTAAAAAAACATCCTTATTCAATAAAAACACGATTTGAAAACGAGGATGGCAAATTGGGAACAAATCCAGAGGAATTGATTGCGGCGGCACACGCCGGATGTTATTCAATGGCTTTGAGTGTTGAACTTGGGAAAGAGGGTTTTACACCTGAATCACTGAATACAGAAGCGGTTTTGTCTCTTGATAAGGTTGATGAGGGCTGGGCGATTTCCAAAATAGTGTTAAATCTTGAAGCAAGTGTACCAGAGATATCAAAAGACCAGTTTCATGATATTGCACATGGAGCTAAAAAAGGCTGTCCGGTATCAAAGGTTTTAAATTGTGAAATTGAACTAAATTATACCCTGAATTAGAAAAATTCAGCTGGAATGAATATTTGATCAATCACTGATTTATTTCCGGAAGATTAATTATCCTCTTCTTCCTCTTGATTTTGAGGAATGGCAGGAGTGGTCTCAGAAGGAAGGTTAAAATCCTGCTCCGTAGTTTCAGGCACTCCTGATTGCTGTACAGCACTGGATGCCTGTTCTCCTTTGTCAATTGCAAAATTTGCAAGCACACAAAGTACAAGCAATGCCCCCGCTAAGATGGATGTTGTTTTGGAAAGAAGATCTGCAGTTCTTCGTGCGCCCATTGCAGAACCACCCGCCATACCGGCTGCAAGTCCTCCGGACAACCCCTCACGCTGACCCGGTTGTAGTAAAATCACTAAAATCAAAAGAAATGAAATTAGTACGATAAGTGAAATAATAATTCCGTATAACATGCTGTTTTCTGATTGTTTTTTTCAGGAACTTTAAAAATATTCAAATTTTGATCCTAAACCAAGCATCGATTCAGAGTTTATATAAAATAACGGCCCAATTGAATAATTATTTAGTAGCAATGACTGATGTTTAAAATTATCCAGCTTCAGGAGGAGTACCAAAATCTGTTGTCCGAGTCTCCTCTATACTATACTCAAATCATTGAGTCTGTGATTATCATTGTAGTAATTCTGCTGATCAGATGGATTAGCTTACGAATCGTTAGCAAACGAGTTGGTGAGCCAGGCGCGCGATACTCCTGGCGAAAAAATATCGGTTATGCTGCAACGTTTGTTGGGTTTTTACTGGTCGGGCGTGTTTGGTTCGAAGGCATGGGATCACTCGCAACGTTTCTTGGTCTGCTCTCGGCCGGTTTGGCAATAGCACTCAGGGACCCGGTAATGGATATTGCAGCATGGATCTATGTTCTGTGGCGTAAGCCTTTTGCTGTAGGTGACAGGATTGAGGTTGGAATGATAAAAGGTGATGTAATTGATATACGTCTTTTTAAATTTTCTGTTCTTGAAATCGGTAACTGGGTTCATGCTGATCAAAGCACAGGGCGGGTTATTCATATTCCCAATCACCTCATATTCAGTGATTCAATAGCCAATTACACAAGTGATTTTGATTTTATATGGAATGAAATTGAAGTTGTTGTAACTTATGAAAGCAACTGGCGCAAATCGAAAGAACTTCTTGAAAAAATATGCAGTGACCATCTCGAAGATTTTGTAAAAGATGCCGAAGAACAGGTCCGCCGCGCATCCCGGTCTTACCTGATCCGATACAATTACCTGACGCCGATTGTCTATACCGAAGTTACCGGTATTGGTGTAAAACTTACCATGAGATATTTGTCGCACGCGAGGAAACGCAGAAGCACCTCTCAGGCATTATGGGAAGATATTCTTGATACTTTTGCTAAACATGATGATATCGCCTTTGCCTATGATACAATCCGTATCTATCAAAATCAGATTGAGGGAAAAGATAAACTAAAACCCGGTGGGGGCCTGCAAGACAAATAATTTTATTTTTTCACCCTTCTTTCTGTAGGTAAAATGACAAAACAGTGTAGTAAAGGGGATAATAAAGTGAGCCTGATGATATCCAGATCGGGGTTTCATCAAGCAAGGCAAGCATTGCAATGACCATGATTGAGAATGGAATTGATAGCACCAGGGTTGTTTTTTTCAATACCGTAGTGCGGCTCGGGTAGATTAATTTGACAGGAGCAAGAACAAGTAAGGCAAAGAGAACCAGGATAAGAGATGAAAGCCAGGCTTCAGTATCAAATACGTAGAGATATAAAATTAGCAGATTCCAGTAAGAGGGAAATCCGCGAAAAAAATTGTCTTCTGTTTTGGATTGGGTGTGACTGAAACCAAAGAGACTGGCAAGCACTACTATCGAACAGACGATAAAAGGTATGTTTAAAAAAACATAACCCCATATCACAGGCAGGAATACCCAGGTAATATAGTCAACCAGGTTATCGAGCAGTGCGCCGTCAATATGCGGAGTGTGCAGGGTTACATTTGCTTTCCTTGCAAGAGTACCGTCGATTGAGTCTATTGCCGCAGCAAGAGCCAGCAGCCAGAGAGAATAGGCTGCCTCCCCTTCCAAAATCATAAGAAGAGACCAGAAACCAAAAACGACACCCGAAGCAGTAAGCAGGTGAACCGATAAAGCATAGAGTTTATGTTTCATATTGCAGTTACCTGCCCGGAATATTCAAAATACAGACGAACGATGACAGAGTTATTGAGTTGAAATGAGGGTTGCACTGATAACTTCATTTTGCCTTGTTCTGATGTTTTGCATCATGTTATCGGAAGGTTCAGCATCGAGCTGAATGGTACAACAAGCCGTTTTTTTGCCTTCAAATATCACGTTTTCGAGCTCCTGAGCATTTATGTCAGCCTTTTTCAGATCATTCATAACATTGGCTATTACTCCCGGCTTATCGAAATGACGCACTACAAGCTGCCATGGTGCATCAGTGTGTTCACACCGGTTGAGCCAGTTTCTGACCTTCCCCGTTTCAACGTAACCGCGAACAATATCAACCGCATCGGCAGCAACTGCAAGCTGTGCCTGTTTTGTGCTAGCCCCGATGTGATGAGTAATATATACATTATTCAAGCCCTGGAATCGGTTTACAAATGATCCATGTTTATATTCAGGTTCTTCACTGAACACATCAAGCCCCGCCTTGATACGGCCTGAACTCAGTTCATCAAAAAGTGCATTTTCATCTACAACGCCTGCACGGGCAGTGTTGATAAAATATGCCCCTTCTTTAAGACTGCTCAGAACTCTTTTTGAGATAATCTTTTCAGTATCCGGAGTCATGGCCAGGTGGACAGTCAGAATATCACATTCAGAAGCCACTTTTTCGACACTCTCTGCATATGCAATACCCAGCTCATTTGCCAATGCCGGATTCAGAGAACGAGACCAGGCTACAACCGGCATTCCAAATGCTTTTGCCCGTTTGATAACCTCTTTCCCGATTTGTCCGGTTCCAATCACACCGAGGGTTTTACCAGACAGGCCTTCAGCTTTGCTGTAAATCGCTTTATTCCATTTTCCTTCCCGGAAATCGGACACGTTGTCCGGCAGATAGCGGTCGATGGCCAGAATCAGGCCCATTGTTAATTCTGCGACTGCAATTGAATTTTGTCCCGGACAATTAGCCACATAAATCCCCATGCTGCTTGCCGCTTCCATGTTGATATTATTCACACCAGCACCTGCCCTGATAATCAGGCTGAGCCGGGGGCTGTTTTCAATGCACTTTTTACTTACCACTGTTGAACGAACAATTAAAACCTGAGCATTTTCTAACCCCTCATCGAGATCTGATGTAGTGGCAGCAGGATTTGAATCTACAGTTACGCCAATCAAATTCAATTGATCAATGGCTTCATCCGGCAGTTTATCGGCAATATATACAGTCATAAATAGACCCCTTTCGATGTTTTATTAAATGTTATTCACCATCTTTCTTATACTACGTGCAAGGTAATTAAACTGATGGTATAGAGGAAATTGAATAGTAAATAATCCGGGTAAAATCTGATCATCTCAGTAATTTACTGCCATGAGTTTGTGTTCGCTTATTTAGATTGTCATATATTCAAATGTATAAATCTGCACAGATTCGTTTGTTTCAGTACGAGAACTAAAATTTAATCTTTACACTGATTTATGAGAAAAATATTTTCAATGTTGATATTACTGATATCATTCAGCAGTACCGCAATCATTGCACAGCCATACAAACTCGTAGTTTACAATGCAGAAAATCTTTTCGATGCGGATGGGTATTCTGTTTTTGATGACTATAAACCGGTCGATGAAGAGGGAAATAACCAATATACTCCGGCTCATGTGCTCACGAAGATGGAGAATACAGTTGAAGTGATGAGTAAGTATAATGAAGGCAAGGGACCCGATGTGATTCTCTTTTCAGAGATTGAAAGCGATCACACACCACTGCCGGGCGGGAAAATGTACGATCACGCGGAAGTTCTGAACCGCTACAGTGATTTAACCCTTGAAGAGATGCTTACCGGTCATTTTAACAGTGAAATTGCAGATCTTCCCTCAGAAATATTACTACTGAAGGGTTTTGAAGACCGGGGGTTGGACGGTTACGATCTTGCGGTTGCCTATGAACGTGATGAAGAGTTTATCCCTCAGCATGTTCAAAAAAATGTTATGTTTTCGAGGCTTCCGATTTTGCATAAAAAAACGAAGGCCCATCCGGCTTACAGGGCAAGGCCGATTCTCGAAGTGTGGCTTGATGTTCAGGGCTATGAACTTGTGGTCTTTGCCAATCACTGGAAATCCGGAGCATCAAGCACGGAAATGGAAGAGATCAGGCTTCAGAATGCGGAGGTTTTAAAGGAGAGACTGGATGAATTGCGTTCCGAAAATCCGGATTTGGATTTTATTATCGGCGGTGATTTCAACAGCGATTACAATCAGTCTTACAGGTATGACTATATGAAAAAGACTGCTGTAAATGACGTTCTGAAATCTATTGGAAATGAGCCTGAAGTTCAGCAGGGAGAAACGGATGCTGTCTACAACTTATGGTACGAGTACGATCTTTTGAGTCGCGGGTCGGATACGTACCGTGGAAAATGGGGTACACTCATGCAGGTTATGATCGGGCCGGGTTTATATGATTTTCACGGGATACAGTATGTTGACAACTCTTTCGACGTTGGCAGGTTTCCGGGCATGAATATCTACGAAAACAGCGGTATGCCGAAACGATGGTACTTCTTTGGTGAAGGTGGCGGGTACTCCGATCACCTGCCGGTCAGTATGAAATTTACAATTACAGATCAGGATGATCCCGATAAAAAGATCACTCTGGAGAACCCCGGAGTTAATGATGATACAGATTGGAATCCGATTCCGGTGTCTGTTACCATGCCCCAAAAATCAGAATTGGTGATGCCGGATGAATATAAAAACAAAGATATCAGAAACCCCTCTTATTTCAGTGATCTGTTTTATGTGACCTCTAAAATCACCGATGAAACGGAAGTGCTGATTAATGGAGAAACTTATGGACTCTATTCACCGGTGTTTAATGTACAGGACCGTTTTTCGAATGTTGCCGGAAGCGATAAGGAGATTACCTTTATCGGGCGACTTAATATTTTCAGGGGTAATTGGCAGTTTGTTATCGAAGATGCTTCTTATGTAAACCCGGAATTCCCCGAATAACAGATGGCTTGAGTACGTTTGGCTATTTAACCCGGAAACAGCGCAAGAATTCAAAAATGTTTGTTTTTTGTAAAAATTTATCCATGACTTTTTCGCACAACCGTCTAATTAATGCAGGCACGGCATTAAGCTAATACCAGGTTGCTAAAAAGGACTAATTCTGCTGCACGCTGTATGA
>CAZFAJ010000087.1:0-10985 GCA_964517005.1 uncultured Balneolaceae bacterium
CCGTTTTGCAGCGAGTCAATGCATCCATATGACCGCATGCGTGCGACACCACTATCGCTCGAACGCGTCCTGAGCGGCTTCCGGATAACCCTGTACAAACTTGCTTTATTGGGCAGCGCCTCTCTTCTTCCGGGAGGCAAGCTATCATTCGCCGAATATACAAGATGCATGCGCCGGTGTCTACCCTGCTGTTGCAATTTTTGGAGTTTAAACGGTTATGTATTATTATTTGATTTATTTTTTTAATCAAGCTAAATATTCAGGCATCATTCCATGGACAATATATATCCTACCGTACTCGATAGTACTGCACTTGCCTCGTCAATCTACGTTAATATTGCACTTGCCGGCATCACTTTGATGCTCATCGCCTTTTGGTCACGCAGTATCCAAAGCTCTCGTGCCCGTCTGATCACTTACGCTACAATGATGATTTCAGTGGTCTCCATTTCCAGCTATATGGGACTGGCTTCCGGACTCACCATCGATACTTTCGTGATGCCGAACGGCCACCCGCTGGCCGGTCAAGAGACGCTCTCGCTGTGGGGGCGGTATTTGACATGGACCTTCTCCACCCCGTTCATATTGCTGGCGCTCGGTCTCATGGCCGGCTCGACAAGCGATAAGATTTTCTCGGCTATCGTGCTGGACGTGTTCATGTGCCTGACCGGTCTGGCCGCCGCGCTGACCACCAGCAGCTACGCCATGCGCTGGTTCTGGTACCTGCTCAGCAGCGCCTTCTTCGTAGGTGTCCTGTACTACCTGCTCGCCGAGTGGCCTAAGGAGGCCAAGGCCAAGGGAACCGGTAACATCTTCAACACGCTGAAGCTCCTGACTGTGTTCATGTGGATCGGCTACCCGGTCATCTGGGCGCTTGGCAACGAAGGCCTGGCCCTGCTGAATGTGGGCGTTACCTCGTGGGGATACAGCATCCTGGACATTATCGCCAAGTATGCCTTCACGATTATTTTGGTCCTCTACGTCAAGAAGGAGCCAGAGGCGATTACATCCCCGACAGGCGGGGTCTCAGCCACAGCTCGTTAGCCAGGGTGTCGTTCGCGAAGCGATTCGGCAGGCTCGCAAAAATGTAGAAGTGTGAGTGCAGGCATAGTCCTTCTTTGAAGGTCCAAAAAAGCCTGACAATTCCCGATCGTTTTGTGGGTTTTTTCTTTTGAGCCTTTCCTCAGCAATGGGGTGCCGTATGCTTTTTTTTGGATTCAATTCCGGTAAGAGTGACAGGCATCCCGCCGAGTTAGCTAAGCACCGGAGTGCCGGACGCCGAACCCTTGCAAAACGGCTGCTTGATGATTTTAACCAAACGAAGAAAACCAAAAACGCTATCTTAAGTATCCAAACAACCTCAAATGGATAACAAGACATTCATGAAGACCAAGAAGACCGTAATCGCGATTGCGATCATTTTCCCCATACTGTTCATCTGGCTGTGGTATATCGTTACTGATTTTCCCCAGGCGCTGGAACCAAATCAGGATAAACCCGCCGGTGTGCTGATCGACAATGTTCGGCTGATCTCGATGGTACCTGGCGCGCCGGATGCGGAAGATGGGCGGGCTGTGCTGGTCATCGGCGATCGCATCGCTCAGATTGGCGCCGCCGGCGAATTAATGGCACCGGAAGGCGTGATCACCATCGATGCTGGCGGGCAGAGCCTGATCCCTGGACTGATCGATGCGCATATCCACCTTAGCGATGAAGCAGAATTGGCGGGCTACCTTGCCCATGGAGTTACCGGCCTGCGTAACGTGTCGGGCTACCCATTTCATCTACCGCTTTCCAAGCGCATCAGAGAAGGTCTGATCCTCGGCCCGGACTTTGTCACCACAGGCCCGATACTTAACAGCCGAGGCCCGAATCAAAATCCGCTACAACAAACGGTAACGACAGGTGCCGAGGCACGTGCCGCAGTGCGTGATCAATACAATGCAGGCTATCGCAGAGTGAAGCTGTACTCTAACCTAACGCGCGATGCCTATGATGCCATCCTCGATGAGACAGATGAGCTTGGCATGCGAGTAATGGGCCATACACCAGAGGGCAAGCGTACTGCCGGTATTCCTCGAGAGAAACCCTTCGAGATCCCATGGGAGGCTTCGCTCGGAAAGGGTTTTACGACATTCGAACATGTCGAAACACTCGTCTGGCATAGTTTACGCGGTGAACTGGATGAAGCCCAGATGCGTGAGGTGGCCGATACATTGGCCGCTTCAGGCGAAGCCGTAAGCACCACGCTCATTGCACACAAAGGATTAGTAATGATCGCAGAGACTAAGGGCGCGTACTGGGATCGCCCTGGTACTGAAACCATTAATCCACTGATCCGTCTTGCGCAGCGTGCTGATGCACGGTATTGGAGCCAGGTGGACCCCTCTGCTTACGAGGGACCACGCGCTGAGTTCTATCTTAAAGCAACGCGACTACTGCATGAGGCAGGTGTTCCCTTGATCGCATCAACCGATGCAGGCATTTTAGCCATCATACCAGGGGCGTCGATGGCCCGGGAGTTAGAGCTTTTGGTAGAGGCAGGGCTTTCGCCCCACCAGGCGCTGGCATCAGCCACACGGATAAGTGCCGAGACTTTGGGGTTTGAGCAAACCGGAGTAATTGCCCCGGGCTATCGCGCCAATCTTGTATTGCTATCCGAAGATCCCCTAACCAACATCAGCGCAGTAGAGTTTCCGGCCGCCGTTATGCTCAGGGGGCAGTGGATGGATGACATCAAACTCGAAGAATTGAGAGAAGGGGCGCGCAACACTTCGTTCATCCGTTCTGCCTGGCGAGCACTGCAAATGAAGCTCTGAGTAATAATGTGTCGATGAAAAATCACTTAAAAACGCGGAACATCTAGAGCGGCATGCGCAAAGAATCCATTCGCTTTTGAACTGATATCATGTAAAAAAAGACGTCATATGGACGAAACAAACTCCAAACACAGAAAAGAACAAAAAGTACGGAACCTGATCGGAATCCTGATTATCCTTGCCGGTGGCTGTGTTATGGGATTGGCTGCCGGATTCATTCCGTTTGATTCATCAAGCGTGCAGATTCCGTTGTGGGTAATGGGAACGTCAGGACTTGTTTTTATGATCGGGGGAGCGATGGTATTTGTTGGAATGGATAACCGGTACAATGAATTTTTTGCATTCCTGCTGCTTTTTTTAATGGGCAGTATTGTCGGATGGGTTTCCATATTCGGAGATGAAAACGATTTTTTCGGCGGGATTCCTCTTTTGCCCGATGAAGTCAATATCATGGCAGCCCGGCTTCTGTTTGGGATAGGAGCTTTGATCTGCCTGGGTTTATCATTTTATGCATTTCAACGATTCAGAAAATTCAAGGCTGCCTCGCCATAGGGATCGTAAAATTATGGCCCCGGCCGATCAGTATGTACCGGGGAGTTTTACATCTGCAGAATTTGGAATTTTGAAAAAGGCACGACGACACGATGTATCACGAAGAGTCGACTTATCTATGAAAGGCCCTATGCTCGGGGAGAGGCAAGGGAGAGGTGAATACCACAATTTCCTCATTGGATTTTAATTCATCTCACTCTATTTTCATTCAAAGGAAAAGAATCAAATTTTATAATCATGTCAAAGCAACCCGGAAGAAACGACTCTTGCCACTGCGGCAGCGGTAAAAAATATAAAAATTGCTGCGAGGGTAAGGATCACTCTTCAATCAAATCGAAAGGGGGGATGATTCTGCTTATGATTGCAATTGTGGCCGGTCTGTTCATTGCCGGATATGCACTGTCGGGAGGTGGCGGACATCCCGATTGTCCTGCAGGAACGACATGGTCGGATGCTCATCAGCACTGCCATTAAATAAATTTTAAATGAATCATTGAATACCGGACAAAACAGATCAGAACGTACAATTGGCTTTTTCGGTGCAATTGGTATCGGAGTAGGCGCAATGGTAGGAGGGGGAATCCTGGCACTTGCCGGTGTGGCATTTGCAGCAAGCGGGCCGTCAGCTATACTTGCATTTATGTTAAACGGGCTTATTGCTTTTGTAACTGTTCTCAGTTTTGCTGAAATGGCTTCAGCCAACCCGCAATCCGGCGGTACCTATACTTATGCCAAAAAAGCACTTTCACTGCAGGTGGCTTTCGGTGTTGGATGGGTTGTTTGGTTTGCCTCTCTGGTTGCAGCAGTTTTGTATGCCCTCGGTTTTGGTGCTTTTGCCATTTTTGTAATACAACAAATACCGTTTGGGGGATTTGGCGAACTGGCGAATATCAAAATTTTACCTCTGTTACTGGCTCTGTCTGCGATTGCATTTTATACATTCAGGTTAACAAGAAGCAGCGGAGATGGAGGTGCTTTTATTAACATTGGTAAACTGCTTGTTTTCGCAATACTGATTGCGGGTGGCTTTGCTGCATTCTTTCAAACTCCGTTTACTCATATCACCGAAAGTCTTGACCCGTTTTTTTCGGATGGATTTACCGGTGTGATTGCCGCCATGGGATATACCTTTATCGCATTCCAGGGATTCGACCTGATCGGCTCAGCAGCAGGCGAGATAAAGAAACCGGAAAAGACAATTCCAAAGGCAATGATTGGTACGCTGCTTGTTGGACTGGCTATTTATTTGCCCCTGTTATTTGTAATGGCAACTGTCGGCGTTCAGCCCGGTGATTCCATTACGGAAATGAGCATTGAAAACCCGGAGACGGTTTTAGCAGTTGCAGCGCAAAACTACCTCGGTGCATTCGGATTTTGGCTGGTTCTGATAGCCGGTATATTTTCTATGCTATCAGCTCTTCAGGCTAATCTTTTTGCGGCGTCGCGAATTGCCCTTAAAATGGCCAGAGACCGGACATTGTCACATCATTTATCCAGTATTGATATAAAATACGGCACGCCGGTTACCGCAATTTATGTCACAAGCGGCATCGTTGCCCTGCTCGTTTTAATACTTCCGGACGTGGCTGCGGCCGGAGCAGCTTCCAGTTTGATATTCCTGATTACCTTTGCGCTGGGGCATGTTATCATGATTTTGATGCGGAAGCGCAGTTATGAAGAGCGCAAAACATTCAGGGCACCGCTCTTTCCGGCGTTGCCAATCAGCGGGTTGGTGGCATGTATCGGGTTGGCAATATTTCAGGCAATTATGGTCCCCGCAGCCGGACTGATATCACTTTTCTGGTTAATAGCAGGGTCTGTGCTGTTTGTGACCTTTTTTGTTAAACGGGCTGAAGCAATCGAAGCCTCTGAACAGGCTCTTGATCCCAATCTTGTACGTTTGAGAGGCCTGAGTCCGCTTGTGCTGTTGCCAATTTCAAATCCTGCCAATGCGGAATCTATGGTTTTTGTTGCCAATGCATTGGCACCACCGGTGGTTGGGCGGGTATTGCTGCTTTCTATAGTGATACCCAGTGAAGTAAAGGATGATCTGCAAAAGCGGCTTGCCAACAACCGTGATGTCAGCGAATATGCACTTAAAGCTGCCTTTGATTCAGGGCTTCGTCCTGATTCACTTACCACGATTGCCAACCATCCATGGGAAGAGATCGAACGTGTTGCAAGAGTTCATAATTGCCGGAGCCTGTTATTGGGATTGAGTGATCTGAGCGATCTGGAAACCAGTCAAAATCTTGAAAAACTGGTTAGAAATGTAAAAGCCGATGTGGTTGTATTTCGTCAGCCTTACAGCGGATGGAAGATTACCGAAGTCAGGAAAGTGCTGGTTCCTGTAGCCGGTTTCAGCAGTCATGATACGCTTCGCGCACGGGTTGCAGGCAGTTTATGGCGTGCATCTCAGCCCGAATTCAAGTTTATACAGATTCTTCCGCCCGATACAGCGGATCAAATTGTTCAGAAAAACCAGGTTAAACTTTCACGCTTTGCCGGACGTATTATTCCAGGAAAAGTCGAAACTGAAGTGATTCTGAGTGATGATGTGCAGGGAGAACTTATAAAGCAGACAGCCGAACACGACCTGATCATCATGGGCCTTGGAAAACCCGGGGCTCACGAGAAGGCCTTTGGAGAGATTTCTCTTGCCTTAGCTGAAAACACAGACACAGCACTTATATTTATCAGCAAGAGGTAAATCAAGCTATCCGGGTTCTACGAGAAGAAAAGATACAGAATGCCCCGGGGCAGTAATTTTAATTCCGTTATCTGATGAGCCGGAGTATGCGGGAATGGTTTTGTAGCCGGACGGCCCGCCCGCAGCCCGTTCCGGTTCATGTCCATTGATGATTAGCTTCCGGGAGAACCGGGCATCATCACCGCCTTCCAGTGTGTACCAGTAATAGCGGTTGCCGGGAGTGAAATTCATAAAATCAATTTCCACTACCCGGGATGCAGTTTTAGTATTGGCGATAGCCATCGCAACATGTCCTGATTTAAATACAGATGCATAACTGCTGATACCGGGTGCGGCCGATCCCTGTTCCCATGAAAAAATCATGATATCCCCAAACATCCGCTGAAAATAGTACAGGTAGTAGTATTCAGGCCTTGGATTCCACCTGGGCACACCACCAGGCGCATCGCCAAGGTTAAACATGCCGTGATCATCTCCATTATCCCAGCCGTTGGCGAAGTTCCATCTTGCTGCCATTCCAAAGCTGTTTTTCATCATTTCACCAACTGCCATGGTTGCATGAATTCCGGAAATATTGGAAACCCGCTGATTTGAGCCAATGGCAAAAATGTTCCACTCCGTCATTGCAATAGGTTTTGTCTGCATCCCAAACATGTCGAAAGTAGTATTCATCCACTCCATTACATCATACGTAACAGGTGTGGCACTCTCCAAAATGGTTTCGGCCGAAGAGTTTTCGTTGTAGGGTGTGTAGTAATCGTGAACGATATAAAAGTCAGCTGCTTCCCCGGCTGAACTGAAATATCCCTCATTCCAGTCAGGTTCAACGGGGTTCCAGGAGCCGGTGGCATCAAAGTGCATCAGCTGTGCACCAATTTTGATATCTGCCCCGATTTCACCGGCAGCGGCTCTCATGGAATCTGCAAAAACCCTGAAATGCTCTCCATACAGAGCACCGGTAATTCGCTCAGGCTGGCCATCCTTATTCTTGTCAGCATCGATCAGATAACCGGTTTGCCACGGGCCATGGTTTTCATTGCCGATTTCCCAGTAGCGTGTACGCCCGTTGTCATATCGAACCCAATCGGCTGCGAGTTTCGCTGCCGTTTGAACCGGCTGTTCCCCGGTTCCATACCTGGCATAACTATAGTTGACGGTAAACATTGACGTGTTCCCGGTCTTCTCCAGCATTTTATAAAAATTATCAAGCGAAACCGACCAGTCCTGGGTATTTTTTCCATACCAGTAGGAAGCAGCATAGGGTTGGCCGGTATCACCGTTTATGAAACGGAGCGGGGCATCGGCCGGCGGCATGTCAAGTTCGGCATTCCAGAAATAGGTATTGCTCAGATTTCCACCGGGAAAACGAATTATATTGGGGGAGAGGCTCCTGATCTGGTCCAGCAACACAGGTTCGTCAACCATTTGCCCCATATAGGTATTGGCATTATTGCCAAACAGGTTTTTTGATATTTTTCCGATTACATCTTCCGGATCTGCAATAACAAATGCCCTGACTGCTCCGTCAGGTTTGTCTTTTTCAACAGATTCCGGAATAACCGCTTCTTTGGGTTCCCGGTTGTCAAGAAAGAATCCCGGGTTTCCGGGTTGAAAATTATGCGGGGGTTTTTGAATTGTGATGATTTCGTCATTTCCATTATCAATGGAGTCGGTAACGGAGGAATCCTGTCCGCAAGATGCAAGAAGAAGGCTGAAAAGAAGAACAGGAAATAGAATCGTCTTCATGAGAGTTTTTTTATTGGATGATATGTACATTTAAAAATATGAATTATTCTTCTATTTCCGGAGGTTTTTCAATCATGTTATCTACGGAATCAAACGGTAGTAACGGCTGGAAATTCAAAAAAATCTAATTTAAAGTTGAAATTATATAATTTTTTACTTCTAATTGTAGTGTGCAATAGCTTTCATTTCAGAATATCAGGAGAATGGAATTTTTAAAAAAGGCAAATAGAATACTTTTCTTTCTAATAGCCATTTATCTTTTGTTTTACTATCTCAGCTCTTTTTTTATCCCCCTTACATTCGGGATCTTTTTGGCAATGCTGGTAGCCCCATTCACCAATTTTTTGGAAAAATATAAACTCAGCAGGGTTTTGTCTTCCCTTTCAAGCACCTTTTTACTATTCATATTTTTAGGTTTTCTGTCCTATCTGTTTATCATTCAATTTAGTCAGTTTGCAGACCAATTACCCGGTATAAGAGCGATCATCGATTCGGAAATAGAAAAAGTACAGGAACAAATTGCGTCTGCAACCGGTGTGCCTCTTGATGAACAGAAAGAGATTATCGAAAGAAGAACCCGGGATCTCTGGGGAATTATTGAATCCAGGGCAGCGGCATTTGTCGGCAGTATGCTTGATTTCACTTTGAAATTTTTGCTGGCTTTTGTCTATGTATTTTTGCTGCTTTTGTACCGGAAAAAATTCACAATTTTTATCATCAGGATCTATTCAACAGAAAAGGAGAGGGAAATTGCCTATGATGCACTAAAAAAAATCAGCAGGGTAGTGTATCAATATCTATGGGGACGGGCACAGGTAATGTTTGTATTGGCTGTGATGTATTACCTGACATTTTTAATCTTCGGCCTTCCGTTTGCTTTACTGTTAACTCTTTTTGGAGCTTTAATTACAATCATCCCCTATATTGGGCCATGGATCAGTGGGCTGGTTCCCGTTATATTCGCTTTAATTTTTTTCGATACCACGTCTCACAAAGTTACGTTCACGATCATTATTATTATCATTCAGCTTTTAGAGAGTTATATTTTTGAGCCGTTTTTTATTGGAAAAGAGGTAAAGCTTAATGCGCTTGCCGTGGTCATCGCAATTATACTGGGCGGCCTTATCTGGGGAGTGGCTGGCATGATCTTATTTGTTCCGCTTTTCGCAACAATTAAAATCATCTCTAATCACAGTAAAGAATTTGGGCCTTTGGGCACTCTGTTGGGCAAATAATATAAATGGTTTGATCCAGGCGTAAAGACCTGACGGTGTGTCCGGCGCTTTTGCCGTCCGGACTGCGGTCGGGATGTCAGAGTCAGCAGCTTTGGACAAAGGTAAACAGGAGGCGATTATTTCACAAAGCCCAACACTGTCAGATCAGCCGACAGGCGGACAATGTCCAGCGGGTGCTTACAGATTTCGGCCATTATTTCATATGCGACATGATGATAGAATGGTTTTGACCTGAAAGATGTTATATGTATTATCATCTAATAATCTAACAAAAATCTAAGTAAACGAGAATGAAATTTAAAAGTATAAATCCCTACAACAACAAAGAGATAGCTTCCTATACCGAACAAACTGAGGATGAAATAAAAAATATCCTGGATAAATCGGATCATGTATCTAAATCCTGGAGAGAAGTAGCAATAGGGGAGAGGTGTAACTTTTTAACCAATGCAGGAGGTATTTTAAGAAATAATGTGGACAAATACGCAGAGACAATGACCTTTGAAATGGGCAAAACAATTAGCGAAGCAAGAGCGGAGATAAAAAAATGTGCCTGGGTTTGCGATTACTACGCAGAAAATGCAGAGCGCCATCTTGCTGATGAAATTATTGAAACAGATGCTTCAGAAAGTTTTGTAAGTTATGATCCGCTGGGAACCATTTTGGCTATCATGCCCTGGAATTATCCGTTTTGGCAGGTATTCCGGTTTGCCGCTCCGACACTTGTCGCCGGAAATACCGCATTGTTGAAACATGCGCCGAATGTGTTCGGCTGTGCTAAACAGATTGAGGAATTATTTATAGAAGCGGGATTTCCCGATGGAGTTTTTCAGAATCTCATCATGCATCATGATAAAACCGAGAAAATTATTTCAAGTGATACGGTAAAGGCTGTTACACTAACCGGAAGTGAAAGGGCAGGAAGATCAGTAGGAAGTCTGGCTGGTAAATATCTCAAAAAATCGGTCCTTGAGCTTGGTGGAAGCAATGCTTTTATCGTACTGGAAGATGCCGATATAGAACAAGCTGTAGAAACCGCACTGACTGCCCGTTTCATGAACTGCGGTCAAAGTTGTATTGCCTCCAAACGGTTTATTTTGGTTGGTGATGCATATGAGAGCTTTGTGCCTGAATTTCTGAAACGAGTGAGGGAATTGAAGGAGGGTGACCCGATTGATGAATCCACGGATATCGGACCTATGGCCCGGAAAGACCTTGCTGATGAACTTCACGAACAAGTAGAAAAATCAGTTGCAAAAGGAGCTAAAATTGAAACCGGTGGTGAGCAGAACAACACATTTCATGAACCAACGGTACTCACAGGAGTAAAACCCGGAATGCCGGTCTTTGATGAGGAGACATTCGGGCCTGTTGCAGCTGTACTAAGGGCAGAAAATGAAACGGAAGCATATGATCTTGCTGCTGAGTCCAAATATGGCCTGGGATTAACTCTGTTTACCACAGATATCGAGAAAGCGCGAAGAAATGTCGGCAGGGTGGCTGACGGTGCATTTTTTGTAAATCACCTTGTTAAATCTGATCCGCGGCTTCCTTTTGGAGGAACCAAAAACTCGGGTTATGGGCGCGAACTATCACGAGAAGGAATTCGTGAATTTGTGAATAAGAAAACGGTTTATATCAAATAACTCTTTTTTAGAATTAAAGTAATATTCAAAAAATGCAAACACAGGTTCAATTGAAAATCAAACGCGCATGGCCCGCCTGCTTTCATTTTTCCCGACCAAAAAGAGCCGGAAGTAGAATTATAATCGAACCACCAGGTAGTGATTGAAATAGTGGAAGAGAATAAAGCGTCATTTCTGGCGGATATTTCTTACAGGGTTAACTGTATCAGTGCCGATGATTACCAAGGATTTTATAAGGGTATTTAATTTTCGTTTAATTTTTTCATCCATCAAGTGA